>NZ_RZRW01000030.1:0-20521 GCF_003998745.1 Mesorhizobium sp. M7A.F.Ca.US.014.04.1.1
CTGCCGGTGAAATACGGCTCGCCCGGCGTGCCGATGCCCGGCTACGACATCCGCGTGCTCGACGATGCTGGCCATGAGGTGAAGCGCGGCACGCTGGGCAATGTGGTGATCAAACTGCCGCTGCCGGCCGGCTGCCTGCCAACGCTGTGGAATGCCGATCAACGGTTCCGCCAAGCCTATCTCGACGAGTTCCCCGGCTTCTACAAGACGGCGGATGCCGGCATGGTCGACGAGGACGGCTATCTCTACGTCATGGCCCGCACCGATGACATCATCAATGTCGCCGGCCACCGCCTGTCAACCGGCGCCATGGAAGAGGTGCTTTCGGCCCATCCCGATGTCGCCGAATGCGCGGTCATCGGCATTGCCGACGCCATGAAGGGCCAGGTTCCGCTGGGCTTCGTGGTGCTGAATGCGGGTGTGACCCGCGATATCGGCTCCATCGAGAACGAGGTGGTCGGCCTGGTGCGCGAACGCATCGGCCCGGTCGCCGCCTTCAAGACGGTGGTGACGATCAAGCGCCTGCCCAAGACGCGATCGGGCAAGATCCTGCGCGGCACCATGCAGAAGATCGCCGACAAGGAGGAATGGGCCATGCCGGCAACCATCGACGATCCGGTCATCCTCGACGAGATCACTGCGGCGCTGAAGGAACGTGGGATCGGCCTTTGAGCCACTGAAGGTGGGCCGCGGACGACCTTTTCGATCGGCAAGCAATACTTTTATTGTGCGACGCAGCAATGCACCCTAAAGTCGTTCGCGGGGGGCCATCGACAAAGGTCGCATGGCTCAGCAGAAGATTACATTTGGCGGCGTCGACATCCTGCGCTTTCTCGCCGCCGTCATGGTCATGGTCTACCACTATGGCTTCTGGGTGTGGGCGTATCCTGACGGTGTTTCGGCGCGCGCCACGGGCGGCGTTCCCCCGCAGCCGGCAATAGGCGCCTGGGTCGAATCCGGCTGGGTCGGCGTCCAGATCTTCTTCGTCATCAGCGGCTTCGTCATCGCCTTCAGCGCCGAAAGGTCGACACCCCTGCGGTTTTTCGAAGCCAGGGTGAAACGGCTGGCGCCGGCCGTGTGGATCTGTGCGCCGGTCACTGCGGCGGTGCTTTTGATCGTCGGCCTCAGCTGGCCGACCGATGCCGTCGTCAGGCTCGTCCGCACCGGCCTGTTCGCCCCTTACGCGCCATGGGTGGACAGCGTCTACTGGACGCTCGGCATCGAGATCGCCTTCTATGCCGTCGTCTGGACCTTGCTGCGGCTCGGCCGCTTCCATCTAATGGAAATTGTGGCGCTCGCCATCGGCCTGGTCAGCGCGCTGTTCTGGTGCCTCTACTGCCCGCTCGACTGGGCCGACCTTGCCGAAACACGCACGCTCGACCTGCTTCTGGTGCATCACGGCGTGTTCTTCGCCACCGGCGTCATGCTGTGGCTGATGCGCTTCAAGGCGGTGACAGCCGCCCGCCTAGCCTTCTGCGCCCTGTTCCTGGCCGGTGGTGTGCTGCAGATCGCCAGTTCGGTCGACGTTCATATCCTGAAGGTCGGGCGTGATATGCCCTTCGCCCCGCCGATCCTCATCTTCCTCATAGGCATCGCGCTGATGGCGTGGTCGCTGCGGCTCGACCTCTCCTGGAGCGGCTGGCGCCGGATCGGGCTGATGACCTATCCGCTCTACCTGCTGCACGATGTCGTCGGCGCGGCCCTGCTCGGCATCCTGGTCCGCGCCGGTCTGCCGCATCTGTTCTCGATGGCGGTCGTCGGCGCGACGATGATCGCGGCAAGCTGGCTAGTGGCGACCGAGGCCGAACCACGCATCCGGCTGCTGCTCGACCATACCGTTTTCCGTTATCGGCTTAAGGCAGCCTGACGACGGTCCGGCAGACCGGCCCGGCCGCCGACCTAAAGCATGTCGCGCCTGAGCGGATTCAGGCCCACCCCAGGCCTTTGTTCCACGGATCGCTCTCCCAAAACGGAGCTCACTTCCGAGCGACATGCATTGGCGGTGCCGACCCGGCGCAGCTGCATTTTCCACGATTGCGGAATTCTTCGTTTCGGGCATGATAACAGGCACTTATGCCTTCGGCATGAGAGCTTGCCTCGAGACGCCCGGCACGTGACCCTGTTCCAGCGAAAACCCCGCATCGCGGCGCGTCCGCGCCTCGATATCGATATGCAGGACGCTGTCGTCTATGCGATCGGCGACGTGCATGGCTGCTACAAGGAACTCCGCGCGCTGGAGCAGAAGATCCTGCTCGATTCGCTGCGCTTCCAGAGCCGCAAGATCATCGTCATGCTTGGCGACTACATCGACCGGGGGTTTCAGTCGGCGCGGGTGCTCGATCACCTCCTGGCGCCGCCGCCGAAAGGATTTCAGCGCATTTGTCTTGCGGGCAACCACGAAGTGGCAATGCTGAACTATCTCGACGGAAATCTGTCCCGCGAACCCTGGCTGGCGACGGGCGGCCTGCAAACCCTGTTTTCCTATGGCATCGATCCGGCGCGCCTCACCAGCCTCTACGGGAGCAGCGCGCAGATCGACCGGCGCATA
This sequence comes from Mesorhizobium sp. M7A.F.Ca.US.014.04.1.1, assembly GCF_003998745.1. Lineage (NCBI taxonomy): Bacteria > Pseudomonadati > Pseudomonadota > Alphaproteobacteria > Hyphomicrobiales > Phyllobacteriaceae > Mesorhizobium > Mesorhizobium sp. M7A.F.Ca.US.014.04.1.1. Next base: position 2,549 of record NZ_RZRW01000030.1, read on the forward strand.
AGGGAGATCATTCCGGACGATCACGTCAGCTTCCTGCGCGGGCTGCCGATCATGGTCCGTTCGCGGAAGTTCGTGTTTGTCCACGCCGGCATCAGGCCCGGCGTCGACCTTGCGGCGCAAACCGACCATGACCTGATCAACATCCGTTCGGACTTCTTCGAGGCAACGCACCTGCTCGACCGCTGGGTGGTGCACGGGCATACGCCGGTGGATGTCCCGAAGCTCGAAGGGCGCCGGCTCGGCATCGACACGGCCGCCTTCCAGAGCGGACGCCTGACCGCCGTCAGGATCGCCGACAAGCAAGGCAGGCTGATCTTCTCCTGACGCGCAACGATATTCAGGTGTGCTGGCCTGAAGATCGATACACTTCAGAGTGGACCCACTCGCGCAAAGGTCGACGTCAGACCGGCGCCTTGCCGCGCACTTCCGACTTTTCCAGATAGTAGCTCGAATATTTATCGAAGAATTTTTCCGACCCGCCGAACGAGCCGTATTTGGCCAGTTTCTTCAAATCGACCTTGTTCAGCACCGCGCCGACGATCTTGTTGGCGACATAGGGTTCGGATTCCAGCATCGACCTGACCATCGCGCGCGGGGTGCGCCCCCACTCGGTGACCAGTACAAAACCGTCGACCAATGGCGCGAAGGCCTTGGCGTCGACCACCGGTCCGAGCGGCGGCAGATCGACGACGATGTATTCGAACGTCTCCTTGGCGTTCTCGATGAAGCGCCGCATGCCGGCCGAGGAGAGAAGTTCGCTGGTATGCGAGAAGGGACCGCGCAGCACCGCCGGGATGATCGCCAGCTTCGTCTGCCTGTCGATCTTGCCGACGGACTGCCAGGTCTGGCCGCCGACCACCGCTTCCATCAAGCCCTGCTCGGTTTCCATGCCAAGGCCTCGGCTGAGGCCGGGATTGCGCAAGTCGCCGTCGATCAGCAGCGTCTTGGAGCCATTGGCGGCAAGCAAGCCGGCGAGATTTGCCGCGACCGTCGACTTGCCCTCGCCGGGAAGCACCGAGATGATGCCGATGACGCGGCTGCCTTGCCCTTCCATCACGACGTCGAAGGCGATCTTGGCGCTGCGCAGCGTTTCGGAGAACATCGAGGCTGGAGAATCGATGCTGACCCGCATGCGCGCCCGCTTTTCGGCTGAAGACAGCGATTGGGTGGTCTTGGCGTCCACCTGGGTCTCGCCCGGCTTTTCTTCCTTGCCGAGCTTGCCGCCGATCGTCGGCAGGTAGCCGAGGAATTTCAGGTTGACGCGGTCGCGCACGTCCTCGCCGGTCCTGAAGAAGCGTTCGTTGAACTCGTTCAGGCCACCAAAGCCGGCGCCCATCAGCAGGCCAAGCACCAGCGAAAGTCCGAGCACGACGATGGTGCGCGGGCTTGAGGCCGTCATCGGCATCGACGCGTCGGAGATGATGCGGATCTTGCCGACCGGGAAGGACTGCTGCTGCGCGGCTTCCTCGTAACGACCCAGGAATGTCTGATAGAGCGTGGTGAGCGCCGTCGCCTGCTGATCGAGTTCACGCAGCTTGACTTGCGTCTGGTTGTCGACGGAACTCTTGCCTTGCGCGGCCGCGACGTTGGCCCTGAGCGCGGTCTCGCGTGCCTGCGCCACCTCATATTCGTTGCGATAGCTTTCGGTCAGCTGCTTCAGCTCGCCGAAAATCTGCGTCGATATGTCGGCCTTCTCCTTGGAGAGAGCCACCGCCTGCGGGTGCTCGGGGCCGAAATTCGCCTCGACGTCCTGCAGCCGCTTGGCCACTGTGAGGTAGCGGGTCTTGAGCGCCGATATGACCGAGCTGCTTGGCTGGTCGCTCGATATGGCGGCATCCTTGAAAGCGTTTTCGGAGCCGCTGTCGACGATGGCCTTGTACTGCTGGTAGCGGGCGCTGGCGCGTGCGGTGTCGGCCTGCGCCACGATAAGCTGGGCGTTGAGGTCGGAAAGCTGCTTGTCGCTCATCAGCTGGCCATCGCTGTTGGCGGCCAGCCCATGTTCGGCCCTGAATTTCTCAACCGCGAGCGAAGCTGCCTGCGAGCTCTGGCGCAACTCCGTCAACCGGCCCTGCAGCCAGACCGCAGCCCGCTCGGTGGCATCGAAGCTGGCATCGAGCTGATCGGCGAGATAGGCATCGGCATAGGCCTTGGTGATGGCGTTTGCCAAGGCCGGATCCGTCGCCTGATAGCCGAGCGCGATGACGTAGCTTCGGCCGACGCGTTCCGCCCGGATCTCGTTCTGCAGCTTGAGGATCGCGTAGTCGCGGCGCGACGTGGCGATCAGCGCATCGCGGGCGGCCGGGTCGAGCTTGCTGAAGTCAGCGCCACCCGGCATGGAAGAGCTGGGGCGGACATACTGGATCAGGCCGCGGATGAGGCCTATGCCTTGGGCAAGCGCCGACTGGGGCGGATTCATGAACGTGTCGTTCTGGTCGAGCTTCAGCTTGTCGACGACCACGGCGGCAAGCCGCGTCGAGGTCAGGATCTCGATCTGGCTCAGGATGGCGGAATCGGTCTGCATGGTTGTCGACGTCGCCGAAATGTCGTCGACGATCTTGTTCAAGCCCTCGTCGATCAGCACGCTGGCGATCGACTGATATTTGGGCGGCGTTGTCTGCAAATAGAGCAGGCCCAGGAAGAGACCGATGACGGCACACACGGCAACCACCTTGGCCTGCCGTGCGGCCATGCCAAGCAGCCGCTCGATATCGATGAAGTCTTCGCCGTCTCCTGCGTCCGAATTCGGCAATGGCATCCTCTTGTCGAGAGGAAAGTTGGCATAATTCATCTTCGGTCCAATTCTAGAGCCGGTCCTATTCCGATTGATCGCAATTGGCTCTATCTTACTGTTTCAACATGATCTTTTCCGGAAACCGGGACCCACTTTCAGGGATCATGCCTTGGCTTGCAGGCGCCTCGAAGATCGGGAGCATCGCCAGAGCAATGCAAGCGTCGTGCCAGACGGAGAGAACCTGCCGGCCCCTCTTCGCCGGCCATCCGACGATACTCCCGAAAGATGGGCATTATGCGGCTTCTTCCTGGCGTTCATGCGACCGGACGAACTCCTGAAGCATCTCGAAAACCGGACCCTTCATGTCGTCGCGCGCCAGCGCGAAGGCGATGTTGGCCTGGATGAACCCTTCCTTGGAACCACAGTCGAACATGCGGCCGAGGAAAGGCTGGGCGAAGAACGGCTGATCCTTCGACAGACGAACCATGGCATCCGTCAGTTGAATCTCGTTGCCGGCGCCGCGCTGCTGATTGCCCAGGAGCGCGAAAATCTCCGGCTGCAGGATGTAGCGGCCGTTGATGTAGAAATTCGAAGGCGCATTGGCCGGCGCCGGCTTCTCGACCATGGCCGTCACCTCGAAACCGCCGCCGATCTCGGCGCCACGGCCAACGATGCCATATTTGTTGGTCTCGCTGGGTTCGCAACGCTCGACGGCGATTACGTTGCCGCCCGTGCGCTCATAAAGCTCGACGGTTTCGGCGAGGCATCCGCGACCGCCGAAGGACACCATGTCCGGCAGCAGCAAGGCGAAGGGCTCGTTGCCGATAACCTCGCGCGCGCACCAGACGGCATGGCCGAGGCCTTGCGGGGATTGCTGGCGGATGAAGCTGGTGGCGCCGGCCACAGGCAGCATGCTTTCGAGCGCCTCCAGCTGGGTCTTCTTGCCGGTCTGCTCCAGGGTGCCGATCAATTCCGGATGCAGGTCGAAATAGTCCTCGATCACCGCCTTGTTGCGACCGGTCACGAAGACGATGTGTTCGATGCCCGCCTCGAAGGCCTCGTCCACCGCATATTGGACGACGGGCCTGTCGACGACGGGAAGCATTTCCTTCGGCATCGACTTGGTCGCCGGCAGGAACCGCGTTCCAAGCCCCGCCACCGGTATCACGGCCTTCCTGATTTTCTTCATCGCAAATTCCTTCTGAGGAGATCGACTTCAATCCGTTCACAGGCCACGAAAATTCCCTCCATGTGCCTGCATCTTCACCTCCCCGCCCCGACGGCAAATTGTGCCGCCATTCTTCGCAACCGCACGGCGATCGGCATGCCCATATGCCTGACCGCCGCCGGGTCGCTGAGCGCAGTCCGGATCGCCTTGAGCGGGGACCGCGCCTTGATGTGCTGTACCAGTGACAGAAACGATGCCGCCTTGCGCAGGCTGCGGCCACGCCGCGCGAACGCGGCTTGCGCGGCCTCATCCATCCGATGGGTTTGAGCGAACACGGCATCCGCCCTGCGCATGGCTTCGACGTGGTGAAGCTCGAGCACGCGCGAAATGGAGACGCTGCGAATATGGTAGGCATAGCCGATATCGGGCTCGACGACGCATTTTCCGCCGTTGGCCAGGGCGGCGGCAAAGAGGATGTAGTCTTCGCCGATCCTCAGCTTCTCGTCATAGCGAAGCCGGTTTTCGTTCAGGAACTCGCGCTGGAAGATCGGCTTGAGGTAGCCGAGGTTGAACTTGGATTCGAAGACGATGTTGCCGGCGATGTAGGTGGCCAGCGAAATCTCGCGCAAGCCTTCCAGATATTGCCGCGGAAACATCGCGTCCTCGATAACGCCGTCCTCGCGAACGACCTGCAGATTGTCGACGGCGATCTGGGCATCCGCGCTTTCGGCCCGCGCGATCATCTTGGCGAGCCGGCCGGGAAAGACCGCGTCGTCGGAATCGAGAACCGCGATCCATCTGCCGCGGGCGGCATCGAGGCCGGCATTCCTGGCGCCGCCCGGGCCGCGATTGCTTGGCAGGGCGATGACACGGACGATATCCCCGGGATAGGCCCGCGCAACATCGAGCGTCGCATCGCGCGACTTGTCGTCGACGACGATGATTTCGACGCTGACACCCTTCTGGGCGATGGCGCTGGCGATCGCCCGATCAAGGGTCGTCTCGGCATTGTAGGCGGCAATAACGAAGGAAACATCGGGGATAGAGCTGACGTCAGGCTGCACGCTTGCCTCCCTCCTGTGGCGAAGGCTGGCCATAGAGGCGGATTTCGCGGATGCCGACGAGGCCGCTGACGACACCAACATGCATAATGCCGCGCAGCACGCTGCGGTTCCTGCGTACCGGACTGACGACGACCGGAAGTGCCGAGGCGAAGCAATAGATGGCCTTTGCCGAGGCCAGGCCGACCTGCTTGGCCAGACCGATTCCGCTGGCGCTGCTGCCCAGGAGATGGCCATGCGTCTGGCCGACGCGGAAGCGGCGGCGGCCGAGCCAATCGAATGCCGCCCTGGAGCGCGGCACCACCTCGTCGACCCATGCCTCGGGCGAGAAGGCGATGCGGCCGCCGGCCTTGTGCATCTGGTCGAAGAATTCGGTGTCCTCGCCGCCGGTCTGGCCACGCGCCAGGCTGAAGCGGCGGCCGCGCAGGCTGTCCGAGCCCATCCGCAGCAGAACGTTGCAGGTGTAGCCGGTCTGGATCTCGCCGCGCACCCAGACGGGCAAGGTCGAATGGAAATCGCCGCGCCGCATCCAGTCCGGCGCGTCCGGGCGATAGCGCGCCCTGACCGGGCCGAGCACGGCGGCGGCACCGCTTTGCTGCGCCATCGCGGCCAGTTCGGCAAGCCATGGCGTCGTGGCCGTCTCGTCGTCGTCGATGAAGGCGACGAAATCCGCGGTGCTCGCATCGAGGCAGGCGTTGCGGGCGATCGAGATGTTGCGCGCCGGGGCGTGCTGATAGTGGATCGGCACCGTCAATTCCCGCGACAGCGCCGCCACCAGGTCACGGGCCGATGGGGTGTCGTCATTGTCGGCGACGACGATGCGGACATCGAATCCCACCGGCATCTCCATGGCGTCGAGCGAGCGCAGCGTGTCGGCCAGTTCCGGCCGGCGGAACGTGCAGACGCCGATGTCGATGCTGCGGTTCTTTGCCGACACCGCCATCAGGCCACTCCTCGTCGCGAGCCGAGGCCGAGAAGCTGCAGCCAGAAGCCGACCGACCAGCCAAGATGCATGACCATGGCCGAGACACCGGCCAGCGCAACGTCGGCCTTGCGCTGGCGGATAGCCGTCACCAGCCCGTAGCCCAGGCACACCGACGCCCACAGCAGCAGCGGCACCGCCGCCAGCCAGTGCACGAAAGAGAAGGCCGCCAGCAGCACCACCGGGAACACCAGCAGCGGCACCATCTGCCTCACCTTCGGGATGACGCGATGCTTCAGCACATTCTTGGCACGCCCGCGACCGTAGCCGAGATACTGGAAATAGAGGCCTGAGAGCGAGCCGCGCGGGTAGTAGACCATCTGCGTCTTGCCGCTCATCCAGATCTTGTAGCCGGCCTTGCGCAGGCGATAATCGAGCTCGGCGTCCTCGTTGTGGCTGAACGTTTCGTCATAGCCGCCGACGGCGCCGAACGCCGATATCCGCATCAGTGCATGATGGCCGTGATCGATCCACTGTCCCTGCGAAAGATGCCTATGCTTCGAGCCGCCGGTGCCGAGCTTGGAGTTCTGCGCCGCGGCCGCTGCTTTCTGCACGGCACCGCTGCCGCTGGTCAGCATCGAAACGACAACCGAATCCGCTGATGTAGCCAGCGCTTCCTCGACCAGCCGGTCGCAATAATCGTCGGGATAACCGCCATGCGCATCGATGCGGATGAGATAGTCGGCACCATCGCCGAAGGTACCGACGGCGAGATTGATCGCCGCGCTCTGGATGCGCCGCTTGTTGTGGAGCAGGATAACCCGCGGGTCCCTGGCAATGACTTCGTCTACGATGGAAAGCGTGCCGTCGGTGCTGCCGCCGTCGACGACGATGATCCGGGCGCCAAGCCTGGCGGCCGCGGGCCGCAATTGATCGAGCAGCGCACCGATATGGGCGGCTTCGTTCAGGCATGGGATAACGATCAGGCTGGATGAGGGTTTTTCCGTCTGCGTCATCAACCTCTGTCCATCTTGCCTCTGTCCATCCCCTGCCATCCTATGCCAATGCCTCGGCGGCAAACGAACCGGGCACGGCGGTCAGGCTGCGCAGCCGCTCGACAAGCGCACGGCAATCGCTGCGATCGTAGCTCCAGGTCCTCGGGTTGCGCGCCAGAACACGCCCCTTCAGCCTGGCGAAGCGATGCTCCTCCATCTTGCCTAGCGCGGCTTCGAGCGCTTCGGGCGACGCCTGCGGCAACAGCACGCCGATATCCTGCTGCTTGAGGAACCGCCCGGTCTCGGTATTGCCCATCGAGATCGGCACCGCGCCGAAACGGCAACCCTCATAGAGCCGGTTGGGCAGAAGCCATTCGGAGTTCTGCCCCGCTTCGAAGAAATCGATCGCCCAGGAAAAATGGACATCGTTGTAGATCGCCGCCATGTCTTCCGGATTGCGGTAGGGCCCGAGAAACGACAGCCATGGCTCGGCCTCGACAAAGCCGTGAAAGTCAGGGAATTCCGACAAAGCCGGACGGCCGCGCAGCACGATCTCGAAGCGGCCCTCCGTGCGGCGGGAGAAATCAGCCAGCAGCTCGAGCGAGCGGCGGCAGCGCAGCGCGCCGAACCAGCCGATCCGCCATGGCGGGCCGACCGGGCTCTCATCGGCCTCGGCAGCGCCGGGCACAATCGTCGCGGCCTCGAAATATTTGTTTTCGACCAGCTCGATGGGTGCCGCGACCTGGCCGAACGGCTTGAAATAATTGGCGATGAAGGCAGGCGAACTGGTCACCAGCAGCTTCACATCCCTGGCCAGAAATCGTTCGGTGGCACGCAGCGCCTTGCCCAGGACATCGTTGCGCAGCACAAGCCGATGAATGTCGAGGCACTCGTATACGATCGGAACCGATGCACCGAAGGCTGACCTGGCGCGGCGGGCAAGCGCCAGCATTTCCAGGTTGCGCGCGACGATGACATCCGGCTTTGGCATTCCGCCCAGCTTCGAGCCTATCGAAACGGCTGCTTTGGCTACGGCCGCGAGGCGTTGGCCGAATCGCCCGTCACGCGTCCCGCCGAGGTCGATCGGGCGCAGTCCCTCGATATCCGCAATCGGATTCGCGGTGCGACGGAATCCGGCCAAGGTGACCTGGGCCCCACCTGCCCTGAGCATCGTGATCCGCCGGCGCACCGCCGGGTCGGAAACGTCGTGCACTAGGTACAAGACATGCAGCATAAAAACTCGACCGCTGTTGGCCCACCCGAGGGAATGCTAGTACAGGTCTTGCTGCATCGCAACATTTTTGGTGCGGCGGTCCACGTTTTCTGTTGCACTGCAAAATTATTGCCGTAGTTTGTGGTCGGCGGCGGTCGTGGATTTTCGGGCTCGAAAATCCACGTAAAAAATCAGGAATCCTGAATTTGGAAGCCAATGCATTCGATCCGCCAGAAGGCTCCTTGCGCAAATCGGTTGGGCGCGGCGCGGTTGTCACGGCCATGGCGCAATCGGTGCGGGTCGCGACACAGATTCTGTCGGTTATCGTGCTGTCGCGGTTGTTGTCGCCACAGGATTTCGGTGTCGTGGCGATGTGCGCGCCGGTGCTTGCCTTTATCGCACTGTTCCAGGATTTCGGCCTGACCCAGGCAACGATCCAGAAATCAGGCATCCGGCATGAGGAGGTGAACTACCTCTTCTGGATCAATGTCGCCGTCAGCGCGATCCTGGCTTGCGTGCTTGCGGGTGCCGCGCCCCTGGTTGCTGCCTTCTACGGCGAGCCGCGCGTGACAGGTCTGGTGGCTGCGTTCGGGCTGCAGATCATGGCCTATGGGCTTGGCGCCCAGCATCTGGCGCTCTTGACGCGCCGTATGCAGTTCGGCCGGCTGGCCGTCATCGACGTCGCCAGCGCCATCGCCGGGCTTGCCGTGTCGATCGCCTGGACCTTCATCGATCGCTCCTATTGGGCCCTGTTTGCCGGCACGCTGACCGGTGCCGTGCTGCCGACGCTCTGCTACTGGGCGAGTTCGCGCTGGCGTCCGGGCCTGCCGCGCAAGGTCGCCGGCATCGGCGAGCTGATCAATTTCGGCGCCGGCATCACCGGCTTCAACTTCGCCAATTTCTTTGCCCGCAACCTCGACAACGTGCTGATCGGCAAATATTGGGGCGAGGCGCAGCTCGGCCTCTATGACCGCGCCTACAAGCTGCTTCTGTTTCCGCTGAGCCAGATCACCAACCCCTTGTCGAAGGTGATGGTTCCAGCACTTTCCAGGCTGAAGGACGAGCCGGATCGCTACCGCAGCGCCTATCTGCGCGTCATGCCGCTGATCCTGCTGGTGGCGCTTCCCGGTGTCGCCTTCGCCACCGCGATGTCGGATGTGCTGATCCCCTTCGTGCTCGGCGAGCAATGGCGCGCAAGCGCCTCGATTTTCCTGGCGCTCGGCTTTGCCGGGCTGCTGCAGCCGCTCAACAATCCGGCGGGGTGGCTTTTCGTCAGCCAGGGCCGCTCCGGCGATTTCATGCGCTGGGGCATCATAACGGCCGTGACGTCGGTGCTGGCTTTCATGCTCGGCCTGCCCTATGGCGCGCTGGGCGTGGCGATCGCCTATGCGATCAGCGAATATCTGCGGACGCCGTTCCTATGGCTCTATGTCGGCAAGAGCGGACCGCTGCAGGCGCATCATGTGCTGCGCGCGGCAACGCCGTTCGTGCTTGGCGCCCATCTGGCGCTGGCCGCGATCTGGTTCGTCAAGCCACTGCTGCCGCAGCAGCATGTCGTCGCCCTGGCCAGCAGCGCCGTGTTCGCCTACCTCATCACAATCATCATCGCACTGGCATTCGCCTCCGGCCGCGAAGCCTTGCGCGAGGCGCTCAAGATGCTGCCGGCAAGGCTGCCTGCGGCAGCGCCGCGCGAAGCGCAATAATTTGGGCGTCTTCGACTGCTACGGACATCTCCTCCAGGACCAGGTCTGAACCATGCACTACCGATCGATCTCCGATATGAACGACGCCATCGTCAGGGGCCTGCACCGGCTGCCGCGCGACATCGACCTGGTCGTCGGTGTGCCGAGAAGCGGCGTTTTGGCAGCGACGCTGGTCAGCCTTGCGGCGAACATTCCGATGACCGATCTCGACAGCTTCCTGGCTGGGCGAATCTACACATCAGGCGTCACCAAGCGCCGGGCCGCTCTCGACCGCAAGGTTTCCGAGATGCGCAAGGTGCTGGTGATCGACGACAGCGTCGCCGGCGGCAACGCCATGCGCGACGCACGCGCCCGCATCCAGGCTGCGGGCATCGAGGCGGACTTCACCTTTGCCGCCGTGTTCGGCCTTGAGCCCCTGCACCAGGAAACCGACCTCGTCTTCGAGGTCGTGCCGCATCCGCGCATGTTCCAGTGGAACTTCATGCATCACAAATTCCTGGCGCAATGCTGCGTCGACATTGACGGCGTGCTGTGCCTCGACCCGACAGAGGCGGAAAACGACGACGGCCCGGCCTATGAGAAATTCCTCAGCGAAGCGCGGCCGCTCCATGTCGCGACCCACAGGATCGGCTGGCTGGTCACCAGCCGGCTGGAGAAATACCGCGCGCTCACCGAGGCATGGCTCGCCAAGCATGAGATCAAATACGACCAGCTGATCATGCTCGATCTGCCGAGCAAGGCGGAACGGCAACGACTCGGCGCGCATGGCAGTTTCAAGGCCGATTTCTACCGCAAGTCCGATGCCATCCTGTTCATCGAGAGCGAGCACGAACAGGCGCTGAAGATCACCGAACTGTCAGGCAAGCCGGTGCTGTGCGTCGAAACGCATATGGTCAGCTTCCCCGACGCGCTGTCGCTGCCGGCACTTGGCCAGGCGGCCCGCAACCTGCCGGCAAGGCTGCGGCAGATCAAGTCGCAAGAGGGCCGCAAGAGCGCCGCCAAGACCATTGCCCGCGCACTGCTTGGCGCCCGCGGCTACGAGACGCTGAAAAGCCGGGTCAAGCGTCCGGCCTGACCTGCTCAGGCGGCGTCGTCAGGCCGCCTGTCGCGCGCGCTGCTGCATGGCCCTGTCCAGTATCGAGAAGAAGGTGATGAACTGGCGATCGGGATCGAGTTCCGGGCGCCCGGCGAAGCTGCGAGCGAGACTGGAAAGCCGGTCATATTCCTGGTTGTCGTTCCACAGCCGCCTGACGGCCGCGACCCAATCGGCCAGCGGAGCATCGTAATCCAGCACCACGCCACCGGAGCCGACAGCCTCGGGCAGACCGCCGCGCCGCGAACCGATAACGGGGATTCCGCTGCAATGGGCCTCCGAAGCGACGCGGCCCCACGCCTCTTCCCACTTGCTGGGAGCAAGCAGGATCTTCGTGCGGCCATAGACCGTCTTCATGTCGCTGGTGCGGCTCTCCAGGACGACATTGCCCAAGGGAGCGATCGTCTGTTCGATCCGCGCCCGGTGATCGTCGTCGAGCTTCCAGCTTTCGACGAACAGGAATGGAATTTCGCGGCAGGCGCCGGCAATCCGCACCGCGAGCTCAAACCCCTTTTCCTCATAAGGGTTGATCAGCGTGACGAACTGGCCCGTCGTCGGCGTCGAGTAATGCGCCGGGTTGATGGTTGGCGGGATCACCGCTGCCTCGATGCCGAATTCTTTTTTGTAGGTTCGCGCGGTGAAATCCGAATTGGCAATGTAAAGCGCCGAATGCAATTCGCGCAGATCGCCGCCCAGTTCATGGAACTCGACATTGCGGAGATAAACGACCAGAGGCACGCCCTCCGCCTGCAGCGCCTTGCCGATCGGAACCGATTTGTGACACTGGACCACGGCGACATCGGGCTTCAGCCTGTCGACGGCATAACCCGCCGCTTCCCAGGGAAACCAGGCCCGCACCACCGGATAGCCGGGATAGCTGTCGACAACCGCCGGCTGCCGCAACAGCTTCATCTTGGCGCGTGCCTTGAAGCCGAAGACACCGTCACCGAACAGGGCGGCGAGCACAGCCGCTTCATGACCGTGCTCGATCAACTGTTCGGCCAGATGATGCGTGCTCGACTGAACGCCGCCACTGAACTCGGGCGGGTAGCCGTTGCCGCCTGCAAAGAGAACTTTCATGATCGGGCTCCTTGTCGCATCTCGTATTCCTTGCTCGGAGACAACAGGCAAAGGCCGCCGCCTCGCTTTCGACGTCAGGCAAGTTTCGGCGGCTCCAGATTGGCGAAGGGATTGGTACAGGATTGCCAGCCGGTAAACCGGATCGGGTCGTTGGGCGAACTGCGCCAGGCGTAGTCCGTCAGCATATGGAATTCGGCGACGACCCAGCGGTCGAAATGCAGCAGATCTTCCCGCTTCCGCCGGGGCAGCAAGCGACGCGCGGCGCCCAGTTTGAGCTCCTCCACCAGGGTGACGGCATCACTCAGTTTTTCGCTTGGGAAATTCCATGGATTCCTGTCGCGGAACGCCAGCACGAACTGCTGCAGATGCTCGATGCGGATGTTCAACTTGCCAAGATATTTTTCCAGCGTGACGCGCACCAGATCCTCGTCCGAGAAGGAGGAAACGGTGGCGTAGGCGACCCCCGTCGAAACCACTCCGCCAGCCAAGACGGCCAGGGCCGAGCGTCTGGAAATCTCGATCATGCGATACCTCCTTTCACGCGATCCGGCTCGCCGCCCGCAAGGACAGCGCTGCCGCGGTCAGGCTCGGGTTGGCGCAGGAGCAGCTCGGATAGGTGCTGGTGCCGACGACGACCAGGTTTCTGAGCTGATGGTGGATCATGCCGCTGTCGACCACAGAATCGGCCGGGCCGGTGCCCATCCTCAGCGTGCCCTGGACGTGCGATTCGGTCGGCCGAATGCCGCGGTCGAAGAGCTTTTCGACCGGCAGCGGCGCCAGAAGGTCAGGCAATTTCTCCAGAGCGCGCGCCATGCCCTTCACCGCGTAGTCCGATGGCGCCTTGAAGCTGACGAAGGCATTGTCATCCGCGTCAAGCGTGACGTAGTTCTCGGGGTCGAGCAGGTTCTCGGTGACCACGACCAACGGCAGCGCCTGGCGTAGCCGCCCCTTTTCGGCACGCATTCCGTGCTGCCAGCGGTTCTCGAAATAGACCAGTGCCGCCGCATGCTCCGATCGGTGAGGACCATCATAGAGGCCGAAATTCAGGCCGGTTGTGATGGTGCTGCCGTCGAAATTGTCGACACCGTCGAGATAGACCTCGAAATTCCAGCCGTAGGATTCATGCAGGCCGCTGCCGACAAATTCGCCGCCCAGGCCGGATCGCAGCATGATCGCCGCACTCTGGATGGCATTGGCGCCGAGAATGAAGAGATCGCCGCTGACCTGGTATTCCTTGCCGTCATGGCTGAACGTGACCGAACGGACAGCACCGCCGACGTGATCGAGCCGGCGCACTTCCGCACCGAGGCAGACCGAGATGTCGGGATGCTCGAAGACGTGCATCAACCCGTTGTTGACGGTGAATTTGGCGTCGACCGGGCACAGCCAGCAACGCAGATTGGCACAGCACGAGCTGCGCTGCGCGGTCGGCACGCGAGCCCGCGCGGTTGGCATGACGAAGTGCTGGTCGGGCTGCGCCGCCTTCATCATCCTGTCCGGTGTCGACATGCGATGCGGCGGTTGCGGAAACGGCTTCGAGCGGGGCAGCATCGCCGCCATGTCGGGGTCGCCGGAGATCGACATGATGTCTTCCGCGTCGCAGTAGAACGGCTCGACGTCGTCATAACTGATCGGCCAGTCATTACCGATGCCGTAGGTGCTTTTCAGCCGGAAATCATTGGGATGAAATCTTGGCGTCTGCGCGAACCAGCAGTTCGTCCCGCCACCCAGTCCGATCGTGTAGTTCCACGGCTTGTCGGAATTGGTCTTGTAGGTCGTCTCGTCTTCGATGTCGGTGTTGACGTTCTGTTCGAGCTGCCATTCATGGGTGTTGTGGCGTCCCCACTCCAGCACCAGAATGCGCGCCTTTCGGCGCCTGGCGAACTCATGCAGGAAGAAGGCCGAACCGAAGCCGGAACCGATCGCGACGAGATCGAAATGATCCTTGGTGATTTGCTCCGGCTTTACGTCCAGCACCATCAGCTACAACTCCACACAGAAATACGCGCTCAACCCCAGCGTCCGCAGGCCGTGTGCGGACCGGTCTTGCATCCGTCTGACAGGGCCCGGTCTCATGCCGCCATTCTGCCGATCGAGTGATATTCGATGCCATGGCGGGCGATGACCTTGGGGTCATAGAGGTTGCGGCCGTCGAAGATGACCGGCGTGGTCAGCGCGTCCTTCACCGCGTCGAAGGACGGCGCGCGAAAGCTCTTCCATTCTGTGGCGATCAGCAGCGCATCGGCGCCGCGCAGCGCCGCCTCCTTGGTGCCGCACAGAAGCAGGTCGTCGCGCAGCCCGTAGATGGCCTGGCATTCCTGCATCGCCTCGGGATCATAGGCCTGCACATTGGCGCCGGCCTTCCAGAGCGCCTCCATCAGGACGCGCGCCGGCGCCTCACGCATGTCGTCGGTGTTGGGCTTGAAGGCCAGACCCCAGAGCGCAAAGGTCCTGCCTTTGAGGTTGCCCTTGAAATAGCGGTCCACCTTGTCGAAGAGAACCGATTTCTGTGCGTTGTTGCGCTCCTCAACGGCGCGCAGCAGCTTGGCGTCGAACTTGACGCCTTCGGCGGTCTTGATCAGCGCCCGCACATCCTTCGGGAAGCACGAGCCGCCATAGCCGAGGCCCGGATAGATGAAATGGTAGCCGATGCGCGGATCGCTGCCGATGCCCTTGCGGACCTCCTCGATGTCGGCGCCGAGTTGTTCGGCCAGATTGGCCATCTCGTTCATGAAGCTGATCTTGGTCGCCAGCATGCAGTTGGCGGCATATTTGGTGAATTCTGCGCTGCGCACGTCCATCACGATCATCTTCTCGTGGTTGCGATTGAACGGCGCGTAGAGTTCGCGCATCACAGCCTCGGTGTCCTCGCTGTCGGTGCCGACGATGATGCGGTCCGGCTTCATGCAGTCGGCAACCGCGGACCCTTCCTTGAGGAATTCCGGATTTGAAGCGACATCGAAAGCCAGGTCCTCGCGGCCTCTTTTCTTCAGCGTGTCGGCGATCCTGGCCTTCACCTTTTCGCAGGTGCCGACCGGCACCGTCGACTTGCCGACGACGATCTTGGGTTTGTCCATTTCGCGGCCGATGGTCTCGGCGACTGCCAGCACATATTTGAGGTCGGCCGAGCCGTCCTCGCCCGGCGGCGTGCCGACCGCGATCATCTGGATCTCGCCGTGCCTGACAGCGGCGGCGGCATCCGTTGTGAACTTGATGCGGCCGGCGGCATGGTTCTCCTTGACGAGGTTTTCCAAACCGGGTTCGAAAATGGGAACCAGGCCCTGGTTGAGCCGCTCGACCTTGGCGGCGTCGATGTCGACGCACACCACCTGGTGCCCGACTTCGGCAAGCACCGCCGCCTGCACGAGGCCGACATAGCCAATTCCAAACACCGTCAAATTCATTCGGTTTCATTCCCATGCAAGGCAGCGGACCGTTTTCGGCCCCGCCGGTTCAAATCGACTTTCCCAACTACTTTACACTGCATGCCAGCGATTCCGGAAATTGACAGGGTTCGCCGAGCGCCGTGAAGGCGACCCGCTCGACCTGCAGGGAAAGCTTGCGGCCCGGATCCGCGAACGCTCCCATCCAGCCCTTCATCGTATCGCTGCCCCAAAAGCTGAAGAATATCTTCTGTGCATGGCTGGGCAGCTTCGCCGGGTCGGTAATCGTGTTCACCAGTTGGCCGTTGACGTACCATCGCAAGCTGTCCTTCTGCCAGACGAAGGCGTAGTCGTTGAAGGCCTTCTCCGTGCCGCCCGGTACGTCGACCAGTTTCTCGTTCTTGCCCTTGCCCGCGATATAGGCGTTGACCTGCACCTTGGAGGTGTCCTTGGTCAGGACCTCGAAGTCGATCTCGTCCCAGGGCTGCTTGTCGCTTGGACCGATATAGGTGAAGAACGCGGCGTTGAGGCCGGAGCCGGTATCGGTCTTCAGCCGTGCCTCATAGGTGCCATAGCCGAAGCGCTGCTTGGTCTGGATCTCGCCGCAGACGTAGTCGCGATCCTTCAGCGTCTGCTTTTCGAAGCCGAGCGACAGCACACCATTCGACAGTTCGACCATATTTTTCGACCAGGTGCAATTCTGATGGCTGCCGTTGTTCCAGCCGTCGGAAACATACCAGCGCGTGCGGTCGAAGCTTTTGAAATCATCGACAAAGGACGGCGATGTCGGAATGTCCTGGGCATGGGAAGGGGTTGCCAGGAAACCGCCAAGAGCAGCCAGCAGCAACGCACCGAGCGACCCCAGCCGCCGGGCGGCTTGTCCGGTCCGATATGCGAGAGGCGGTGCGTCAATTGCCGTCGTAGGTTTCGGATTCCAATTCATACCAAACTCACCTTTGCGCTGTGTGTCCCCAACCCAAAGTCGACGTTCGAACCGCTCCTGCACGGGCCAACCTTGACCTTCCTTGTGACCCTCTCGATTGCTTCTGCTTCCCGCCTTGCATCAAATCTGTTGCAACAGTTCCGAGCCTTCACGTTCAACCTCTGCCGGCGCCTGCCGGCCAGGCGAATTCCGCCGCGGCGGCCGAGGAGGCATCCTCGTCAAAGACCGTATCCAGCGAATGACGGAGCTCTTTCATCATGCCGTCCTGGCGCGACAGCGCCGCGATGCGGCGCTCGCAATTCAGGATCGACTGTGTCAGTGCGCTGACTTCCGAAGACCGCTTGTCGGAAGCAGAGCCGTTTTCCATCGCTTCGACCAGAAAGGCGGCGTTGGTCGACGTCGTCCGGTAGCGATTCTCAAGCCCGGTTCTCTCGGCCTCGATCTCGGCCGCAATCTGCTCGAACAGCTTTGCCAGACGATCAAGACGTGAAACATCGGCCTGACGGTCGCGGGCCGGATCCCTTGATCTGAAACCGAATATCGAGGCCATGAACTCAGGTTCCCGTCATCGCCGGCTTGTGGGCCGGGCTTCTGGCCGATCCCCGCAGCCGGGGCTCAAAAACTCGTGTTGCGTTGTCGTGCTCCTTTTGAGGGAGAGACATCAGACCAATCCGATCGGGGGCCAAGTTCGGCTGGTCGTCCACTATGCTGCACCGCAACATAGACTGCCATCGTCGGAGCCGCGAGGCAACCACCCAATTCGTAAACTCATAAATCCGACCGAAATGGTTTGCGTGATGACATGCCGCGAGTGGACAAATCGCTGCATCGGGACCGCTCTCAGCGTTCCTTGCCCGTGCTGGTTCCGGCCATCAGAAAGCGCAGCGGCGGCACAGGCTTTTGGCTGGACACAAGGCCGACACGACGAAACAGCGCCTCGAGCTTGTCGGAAGCCACGCCCTGGACGATGGGGACGAGGTTGGACAGGCTGGCGAAGGCGTAAGCCGCAGCCGAGCCCAGCCCCCGCTCGGCCTTGACGTCAAGGAAATTACGCAGCCGATATTTGTCGCGCACGTGCCGTTCATGCCGCCGCAGCACCGCCTTCGAGCCTTCCGGCAGGCTGTCGATCGCCAGCAGCGCCAGATCCGCATCGGCCAAACGCTTCAAGTCCTGGGTCTTGTGGCGGCCGCTCAGGGAATCGGCGCGGACGATGGCGCCGTAGCCGCAGGAGCGAATGACCTTGAACCGCGCCCCGCATGCGACCGCGCGGGCGTAGAGTTCATAGTCCTCGCCCAGCCGCAGGCTCTCGTCGTAGCTCAACCCATGGCGGTCGAGGAAGGCACGGCTGATCACCGGCTTCAAAAAGCCCAGTTCGCCCCTCTGCACGCGGCGCCTGGAGATGTTGCCTTCGACGAAACGCTCGAAATCGAGGAATTCCGGATCGGCGGCAAATTGCGGCGCGACGATTTTCGTCGC
Source organism: Mesorhizobium sp. M7A.F.Ca.US.014.04.1.1 (assembly GCF_003998745.1). Classification (NCBI taxonomy): domain Bacteria; kingdom Pseudomonadati; phylum Pseudomonadota; class Alphaproteobacteria; order Hyphomicrobiales; family Phyllobacteriaceae; genus Mesorhizobium; species Mesorhizobium sp. M7A.F.Ca.US.014.04.1.1. The sequence continues at coordinate 20,317 of NZ_RZRW01000030.1, forward strand.
GTCGCCTGTCGCATCATCCCTGATCAGCATGATGTTGTCGGCGGCGAAATCCCAATCGGCGCCGGCAAACAGGTTGCGAAACCGGCCTTCGAGGAAGAAATCGTCGGCATCGAGAATGCTGATGAACGGCGATTTCGAGCCGGCGATGGCTGCGTTGCGGGCAAAGGAGGGGCCGCGATTGACATCGAGGCGCCTCACGGAGAGC
>NZ_RZRW01000002.1:0-36753 GCF_003998745.1 Mesorhizobium sp. M7A.F.Ca.US.014.04.1.1
CACTTCATCTTTTTGTCGGCTCGTGGGGCTGGTCCTGTGCAGCAATGCGTCGATGGTTTACTTCGCTTTGGATTCGCTCCGTGTGGCAGTCGTCACGACGCTGGCCTGTTCGCTGCTGCTTCAGGCCGGCTACTTCGGCCGCGTGCTCTTTCTGATCTGGCAGTCCTCTAGCCGCGCTCGTGGAACTCGCCACAGGGGCCAGCATGCCGATGGTTACAGGAAAGCTCGGGTACCAGTCGTCTGACTCTGATCAACTGCGGAATGCAATTTTCAGCTGTGTCCCGGCTTGGTCGAATGCCCAGCATGTGCTGCTGCTTTGATGCGCGGATGACAGGATCAGTGCTCAGACCCACACCAATTTTGGTCACCCTCTGATGACTGAGCTGATCGTATAGGGAATCTGTGTTCGGCTAACACGCGACCATACCCCTGGGCTGACCGGTGCGTAGCAGGTTCAGGTACTTTTTTGCTGGAGATAGCATGCTGGAAAAATTCGAACGTTATCCGCTCACCTTTGGACCCACGCCGATCGAGAGGCTCGACCGCCTCGGCAAGCATCTGGGCGACAAGGTGGAAATCTACGTCAAACGCGAGGACTGCAACTCCGGTCTCGCGTTCGGCGGAAACAAGCTGCGCAAGCTCGAATACATTGTGCCCGACGCGATCGCGTCAGATGCCGATACGCTCGTCACAATCGGTGGCGTGCAGTCCAACCATACGCGCATGGTCGCTGCGGTCGCCGCCAAGATCGGCATGAAATGCCTCCTGGTCCAGGAGAGCTGGGTCCCACATGATGATGCTGTCTACGACCGGGTCGGCAATATCCTCTTGAGCCGCATCATGGGGGCAGAGGTGCGCCTGGTTGACGAGGGCTTTGACATCGGCATCCGCCGCAGCTGGGAAAAGGCACTTTATGAAGTCAAGGCAAGGGGCGGCAGGCCATATGCGATACCTGCCGGCGCCTCTGTCCACAAATACGGCGGCCTGGGCTATGTGGGGTTCGCTGAGGAGGTGCGTGCCCAGGAAGAGCAGCTTGGGTTTGCCTTCGACTATATCGTCGTCTGTACGGTGACTGGTTCAACCCACGGCGGCATGCTCGTCGGGTTCGCCAAGGATGGTCGACAGCGCAACGTGATCGGTATCGATGCCTCCGCCATGCCCGCCAAGACCAAGGCGCAGGTGCTTGGCATCGCCCAAAATACAGCGAAGCTCGTCCACCTCGGAGCGGAAATTGTCGAGGCAGACGTGGTGTTGTTCATGGACTACGCGTACCCGGGTTATGGCGTTCCATCGGAGGAAACCAAAGAGGCAATCCGTTTGTGCGCGCGGCTCGAGGGCATGATTACGGACCCCGTTTACGAGGGCAAATCGATGCAAGGGATGATCGACCTCGTCCAGAGGGGCTTCTTTCCACAGGGATCGAGGGTCCTCTACGCACATCTAGGCGGCGCACCGGCGATCAACGGGTACGGCTACACCTTTCGCAACGGCTGACGTTCGGCAGTCTGCGATTCCGCGGTCGCGCTCGAACGTGGGTAGGTAGCGTCGTTCGAGCGCTTGGCTGGAGAAGTGGAGGCAGCGACGGGCATCCACTAATTGGTACCATTACGTGCTGTCGGTGCTCAACGCCACGCGCATTGAGCGCATGCCGCCGTTGGCAACCGCGAGGCGAATTTTGACTCCGGGGCAAGAATCCACACGCGGCGGTGGCGGCACGAGGACCAAGCCGGCGAGTTCGCGCTTTCGAACTGGCGCCAAACTGCCACTGCTCGAGGGCCGAGGCCAGTCTAATCACAGGCGAGCCGTCCAAGCTCTCAAGAGTGATAGGGCGAAACCCGACAGCGGCAGAAGACATGTCGGGTTCACGACAATCGGCCGCATTTGGCCTCGTGGAGAATTTCAAAGCATTTCCCGCCGCTTACCGGAGCTGAGGGAATTGGCACCTCCGTTGCAGCTTGATGTGCGGCAACACGGTGAGAGCTTCGCTGAAGCAAGCCAGAGGGAGCGATGCCCTCGAGACCGTGTCCGATTTTGACTGGAAAATATTCCGCGACAAAAGAGACGAAAGGTGTGGAATGACTTTGGACACCAAGATGGAACTGCGTATGGGGTCCCCGGCTCCTGCGATCAAAGTGGAGAACTGGCTGCGTGGCGAGCCCCTCACGAACTTTCGGCCCGGCAAGGTCTACCTCGTTGAGTTTTGGGCGACTTGGTGCGGACCATGTGTCGACGCCATGCCCCATTTGATCGAACTGCAGGAGAAATATGAAGGCAGCGGATTTGAGGCGGTCGGAGTTGCCGCCTGCGAACAGGGTCCTACCGCAGACGAGGCGCGGACCAACGTGGATGCCTGGCTGACCGAGGAGTTCCCGAATCTGAATTATCGTATCGGGTTCGATTACATTGGCGAAATGAACAAGCTCTGGATGGATCCCAGCTCTTCGATTGGGATTCCCACCTCGTTCGTGGTCGACCGCGACGGCCACATCGCTTTTATCGGCCACCCGGCGGAACTCGATGACGTTTTGCCGAAAGTCCTTAACGGCAGCTGGCGCAGCAGCTATGAAGCGAAAGCCGCCGATGCAAAGCGCATCGCGCATAACCAACTTGCAGCGCGCGAAATGTCGCTTACCGGGCCGATATACGCCAAACTTGAGCCGGCGATGCAGGCCGAGGATTGGACGGCGGCGCTCTTGGCCATCGAAGAAGGCCTCGCCTTGATGCCAGACTCTTGTGAGTTCCGGCAGATTCATGCGGATCTTCTGCTTCACAAGCTGCGCGACATCAAGACCGGCATGCCGGTCATGCGAGAATTGGTCGAGGACGCGATCGACAAAACGTCCGACGCGGTGTCGTGGATGGCCTTGGCCCTCAACCAACTCTTCGATCCCACGATGGACAATTCCCATCTTCCGCGCGCGGAGCGCTTTGCGATGGGCAACGAGCTCTCGGAACAGATACTGGCACTCAATCCCCCGAACGGCGATGGCCCGTTTAAATACCTCCGGTACCTCCCGGTAGCTCAGTATTATTACGAGAGCGGCAACAAAGATCGCGCAATCGAGTTGATCGAGGTGGCACTGAAATCGGTGGACCGGCTGGGGCCAATTCCGGACCACACCAAACAGTACTATCTTACCCCATTGCTCGAAGCACTGGCCAACTACACGGGTGAGCCTGCCTGTCACGCGGATCTTTGTGTGGCTCCGCAAAAGAAGGCACCCGAAACTCAAAACGAAGTCACTTCCTGAGCAAGAATCGCGAAGGGACTGACAATTGGAATTGAACACTGGCCAATCCGCCCATCGAAGCTCTCTTCGCAGCAAGTATGTCGATGCAGCAGGGCGGCGGCTTGCGGAAGGTTGGATTTCAATTGCGTTGACCACCGGTCGGATCGCGGCGCAGACGATGTGCGCCGCGAATTCGCGCCGCAGGTCTCGCACTCGTGGACATGTCGAGGTCGGCCACGGGGCACTCTTGGGGTTGGCCCGCCCAAGCCATTCGTCGGCCACGCAAGCGGACCCGGAGTGGGCATCGCAGGAAAAGGAAATCGTACCTCGAAGACGAAGACTGAAATGACGAACAACGAAATTCCTCCGGTTGGCCCTGCTGTCAACAATGACGACGAGGCCCTTGCTTCCCCGTTCGTCAAATGCCTCCTGCGGCTCATTCGTACTCAGGATTCCTTCGGCTTATGGGAAGGCCATTCGGATGCCGAGCTGCTGGCCGAGTTCATCATCACCAAGCAACAGCAACGTGCGGTACCCTTTGGCGGCGATCCCGATCCTGACGCGCTGTGGAGGCTCGACATGTTTACACCGCCGTAGCGCTTGCGATCGAGGAGCGCTCCGGCGTGTCGACGTCGCCGACAATAGAAATGAAACCCGTGGGGGCTTCCGGCGGTTGGGCGTTCTGTCGAGACGTCCACCGGTTCGGCTTCGAGACTTTCCGCAAACTTGCTGAGGCCGGTACGAAACTGGTCGACGATGCGACTGCAGCCATTGAAGCCTAGCCCGAGATGGAGCGCATCAACGAAACCATTGTTCCAGGAAGGATCTATGTCAGACCTAGATAGGATGAGGAAAAAAGTCTGAAAGCTCCAGTTGCGTGCAGCTATTGCCAAGATGGCATTGCAGGACCTCGTCGAGGGTCTGCCGGGCAAGTGGGCCGACATACAGGAAGTCGCCGAGAAAACCCAAGCCGTTTATGCCGAGTTGGATGTTGCCAAGAGAGAACTCGCTTCAATGAAGAATTTAGGATGATGCGCACATTCACCACCCGTGACGGCTCCATTTGGATGCCGTCGTACCTGACCTCCATCGATAGCAAACCTGCATCGGCTGCTGCCGTTGTTTCAAGGTCTGCTCGCGCGATGTCATGCATCTTCACGGCGTTGATGATGCGGGTGAAATCCTCGCCCCTGCGATGACGAGGACGACGATTTCGACGGCAAGCTCAATCGCATGATCATGGTTGTCGATGATGCCGGCCGCTGCATAGGCTGCGGAGCCTGCGGCCGCGTCTGCCCCAAGAACTGCCAGACGCATGTTGCGGCCGACGAGCTCGCAACATGATCTGGCGAAAACCAGGGGAGCGGCGTGCACTTCATCTTTTTGTCGGCTCGTGGGGCTGGTCCTGTGCAGCAATGCGTCGATGGTTTACTTCGCTTTGGATTCGCTCCGTGTGGCAGTCGTCACGACGCTGGCCTGTTCGCTGCTGCTTCAGGCCTGCTATTTCGGCTGCGTGCTCTTTTTCGCGGACGTCGATGATCTGTAGAACTGTTCATTCGCTCCGCAGAGGGCCGGCGAATCCAATCTCTTCCTAAGCCCGTTGGCCGTAATCGAAAGACACGGGGCCGGCGAGTTCGTGCTCAGCTGCCACTGTGCTAGCAAGGGAACGGAATCCAATCCCGGAGCAGATGGCCAGAGTTGAGCGAAGACTGCGGTCGGAGCTCCTGCGCTTCCGGGTCTCCAAGGGGACGACTTTGCGAACCGAAGGGACTTTGAACCGTTGACGTGGCCAGCGTGCGGTAGGTTGGGCCAGCGACAGGGATCCCGGCCGGCCGGGAAGCACCGCCCTCTCAATGTGCGTTGACTTCGCTTCCTTTGGCGAAATGTGGGTAACGGCGAGGGCCGCACTCTTCCCGGGCCGTCGACATTCCCGCCCTTTTGGTGCGTGCGCCGTTAGGCGCGACAATTCGGTGCCCGCGTGTAACTGCGCGCATTCGCCGAAGCTTAGACGTGGTGCATTCCCGCTCGCCCGTTTGGCGGACAGTTCCGGCCGTGCTGGTTTTGCCGCCTAACGCCCGCCGCTCGTCACTGCCACACCCCTCTCCGGCAACGGCTCGGCGCATCGCGCAAGCCGGTTTAGCGATCAGGCCAGGCCCTTCGCGAGTTCCAACGCCTGCCGTTCGAAGAGGCGGCGGTAAATGCCACCATCGAGATTGATCAGGGCGGCATGATCGCCGTCCTCCATGATGCGGCCACGGTCGAAGACGAGCAGCCGATCGAGCGAGCGGACCGTCGACAGCCGGTGTGCGATGACGAGTGTGGTTCGGCCCACCATCAACCGATCCACCGCTTGTTGAATGAGCACCTCGGATTCCGAATCGAGGCTCGATGTGGCCTCGTCCAGAATAAGGATCGGCGCGTTCGCGAGGAAGGCGCGCGCGATCGCCACGCGCTGGCGCTCGCCGCCGGAGAGCTTCAAACCCCTTTCGCCGACCAATGTCCCATAGCCCTTCGGCAGGGGCGCGATGAATTCGTGGGCACTTGCCAGTCGTGCCGCTTGCTCGATCTCGGCCTGGCTCGCGCCAGGCCGGCCATAGGCGATGTTCTCGGCAAGCGACCTGTGAAACAGGATCGGCTCCTGCTGCACGATCGCGATCTGCGAACGAAGGGACTCTTGGGTCACCTCCGAGACGTCCTGACCGTCTATCAGGATCCGGCCGCCGCTCAGGTCGTAGAGTCTCTGGATCAGCTTCACGAATGTTGTCTTGCCGGAACCGGAGGGTCCAACCAACCCAACCCTTTCGCCAGCTTCAATCGACAGCGAACATTCGCTATAGAGCGGCAGGGGATGGTTGGCGTAGCGGAAGTGGACGTTCTCGAAATCGATACGGCCGTTCGTGATCCGGATCGGCTTGGCCTCTGGACGATCGGCAACATCCACCTGCTGATTGTGGATGGCCACCAGTTCTTCCATATCATTAACCGAGTGCTGCACGTTGCGGACATGCATGCCGGCATCACGCAGATAGCCCTGCAGGACGATGAAGGACGTGAGAACATATGCTATCTCGCCCGGCGTTGCCTGTCCATGCGACCACAGAAGCAGGGCATATCCGACCACCGCCACCCTGAGCGCAACCAAAGTTACGCCTTGGGTTGAGCCGATGATCGTTCCGCGCACCCAGCTCCGGCGCGCGCGGTGCCGCCATTTCGTCATGATATTTGCAAGCCGCTCGTCTTCGCGAACCTCTGCGCCGAAGCCCTTGACCACAGCGTTGCAACTGACCGCGTCCGCAAGCGCGCCGCTGAGCCTTGTGTCCCATCGGTTGGCAAGGCTCGCCGCTGGCGCGACATAGCCGAGCGACAGCGAAATCGAAAACGCAAGGTAGACGAGAGAGCCGCAAGCAAAGATCACGCCCATGACCGGCCAGTGCCAGCCGAGCAGCACCGTCGAGCCGATCAAGATGACAAACGACGGGAGCAGCGTGACGAGTATCGTGCTGTTGAGGAGGTCGAGCGCCCACATGCCGCGCGTTATCTTGCGCACTGTCGAGCCGGCGAAGCTGTTTGCATGCCAGTCTGTCGAAAAGCGCTGCACATGATGGAACGCTTCGGTCGCGACGTCGGAAATCATTTTCAACACCAGGTCGCTCAGGCCAATGAAGGCGACGTGGCGCATGGCAATGCCACCGAGTGCCAATGCAATCGGTACAGAGAATGCTGCAACAGCTGAATCCGAAGCTGGTGCTGCCGCATTAGCAGCACGAGAAACAGCGTCGATGAGTCGGCCAGAATAGAGCGGCATCAACACGTCAGCCAGCGTGGAGGCGAGCATCGCGGTCATGATGATCGCGAGCCGGGCCGGCTGCCTGTTCCAGAGGCGAACAGTGAAGGCGAAAACGTCGCGACAAGTGGCGCCGCGCCCATGGACGGGGAAACGTCTCATAGTTTCCAAGCGGGCGCATCAACACGCTCGGTCCCAAAGACGATAAAAGACAAAACTGGAATTTCGACCTCCCCCATAACAGCATCAATTTTGGCGGGCAGCTCTTGCCGCCTCACGACGGTGAGTTCAAAAGTCGTGCCAACTGAGCGGGAACATCCGAAGGACAAATTCAGCAGGTTACCGAGCCTGGAGAAAGTCAGCCGCCATCCAGTCGATACGATTGCTACGGCTGCTCAACTCGGGAGATTGGAAAAGAAGGTCGATGTATCGATTGAATTTTGAGCTTGTTCTTGCCTCGATCAAATAAGTACAGTTGCAATGCAGCTTTCTCAGGCCCGGCACTTAGGTGCTGATTTCAAAAGCGCGCCGCGAATACTTTCCTGCCCATATTCCGTCAATCGAATGCTCGACTGTCGGATTGTGCGCTCCCCGACACAGTGCTGTCGGTTCGCCTCCTGGGTACCTCCCCCGTCGATTGACGACCTGAAGGAGAAGCTTCGCTCGCAAGCTGGCACGACTCTTGAGGGTACTCCAGGTGGCGGAAGGAACTCCGGCTCGAGTCCCGTTGACTTCGGATGTTGCGAGGCTGGGTTGGAGCAAACTGTGCACCAATGAGAACGCAATGAAGGAGACATCATGGAACTCCGGCGGATTGCGGTGGAGTTAGACCTATTCCTCAAGATGACTGATGATGTCGCTCAATCCGAACAGTTGTTCGAACTGTTGTCTGCGTTTGCGCTGAATTTCGATTGCCCGTGGATTGCCTATGGGCCGCTCGCATCAGAGAGGGCTTTCAAGCCGAACCGGGAGGGTTCTGTGGTGATGTGGAATTATCCTGCTGAATGGCAGGAGCGCTACTCGAGAATGGGCTATGCCAAAATAGACCCCCTCATCAAGAAAGGTCGAAAGGAGGCGGGACCCTTTCGATGGAGCGAGGTGTATACTGATGAAAACATAACTGAAGATGGACGCCGCGTCTTGGACGAAGCAGCAACATTCGGCTTGAGGTCAGGCGTTACCGTCCCATTACATGGCCCTGGTGGCAGCTTTAGGTTTGTGAGTTTTGCTCAATCCTCGGACTGCGAATTGCAGAATAGAGCGATCACCTACCTGCAAATGGCCGCGCTGCGGTTTCATCGGATGGTTACGAAGTTCGACACTACGACTGCGTCGGAACGAGCTCATAACCTGTCTCCGAGAGAAATAGAGTGCATTGATTTGGTGTCACAAGGAAAATCATCTTGGGAAATAGGAACTATTTTAGGCAGATCACGAAATACGATAGATTTCCATTTAAAAAATGTAATGCGGAAGTTGGATGCGACCAGCAGAACGGTAGCTGTTGTAAAAGCTTTGAACCTTGGGATTACCCAACCGCCGTAGGTGCGCAGCTAGTTCTCCGCCCGTAGTAGCGCGCGTGATAGCCGAGACGCTCCGGCGTGCGCTCGCTCTTCGAAGCACCCAGCGCCTCGTCCATCTCGGCCTCGAGCACCTCCTGCATCACGGCGCGAATCACCTCGTGCAATCCATCCGGCTTCGAAAGCAAAATGTCGTTGACGCTGCTACGGCGGATTTATCTTCAGGCTTGGTCCTGGTGGCGATGCTGAGTTCGCTTCGCTGAGATTGGGCGGTCATGACAGGGTGGTGTTCAATGTCACCGATTCCTGGAAGAAATTACCATCCGTATTAAGCGACTGACGATGAGTGATGTGTGTCCAAAATCTGACAGCTGTCAGAAAACATTTCGGGTTCAATACAGCGGAGCGTCTTAGCCCTGTCGGGCTTTTCGAAGCCTATCTCGCAGTAACTGCGCGCCAGGCGCACTAGCTCGGCCTTTGCTGGTCGATGTGCGGCAATATAGTGTGAGGGCTGACCCGCATGAGAACACGGAACTCGCTCGATGAAGGATGATCGACGGCATCCAGAAAGCTTCTCTCCGGCGGGTTCGAGGGTGCTGCGCGCGCATCTCGGCGACGGGCCAGCGACCAACGGTTGAGGCTACATCTCCGGAGCGAGTGATGCCTCGAAAGATGCAATGCTGTCTCTGGTCCGACGCGCTGGAAGTTTGTGAAGGGTCGGCCCGGCAAATCGGTGAACCGGGCGGCTTAGGCTGCCAAAAAGGGTAGATGTCTGCGTTGCCTCGGTAGATCAGCAGGCGGTATCAGAAAGCCAAAGGCACACGCACACCATCGTGGCGCTTCGCAGGAAGTAGATGGGAGTAATCACCAGTGATTTTACCGGAACTTCGCTCAGCAAACACAGCCGGCAGGGTTTTGGAGATAACGACGACCACGGGATGCGTCGTAGGATGTTCATATTGTCCCCAGGACAAGTTCGCGGTCCGGCAAAGAAAAGTGTCTCATGCGAGTCATCTGGATCTTGAAGATTTCAAGCGGTGTCTGGCCCGCGTACCGACTTCCGTCGACATTGGTTTTGCGGGATACTCCGAACCTTGGCTCAATCCGGACTGTACCGAAATGGTGGAGCACGCCTTCGCCAAAGGCCATGGCATCAGGATTTTTACGACGCTGGTGGGAATGAACGGGCAGGACCTGCAGCGATTGCAAGCCTTGCGCTTGGGCGTATTCGTGGTCCATGTTTTCGATGACGGCACCTACATGAACAGCCGCCTGGTCGGAGACAAGTATCGCGATCTGGTTCGTCAACTCGTCGACGCGGACATCCCCTTGATCCGATTCGTGGCCTTGGGCGAGCCCCACCCAGATATAGCCGACATTATTCCTACCGAAGCCCTGATAAAAGCGCGGCCGGTGAGCAGTAGGGGTGGAAGCGTCGACCCTAAGATCGTTGCACCACGTCAGCCAGTGGTCGGAGCCCTAACCTGCGTGGACGCACGACAGTATCGGAATGTTCTTCTTCCAAACGGCGACGTTACCCTGTGCTCTATGGATTTTGAACGGCGTCACGTATTGGGCAACCTTCTATATGAGGGTTACTCCGCTCTGTTTGAAAAGCCAGTTTTTCGCGAAATCGTCGACCGCATGAATGGAGCAGATGGTTTTCTGCTTTGCAGGATGTGTGAATTCGCCGACCCAAACGACCGGACCTGAGTGCATGCCGGCCGAGAGGGCGTGCCTGGCAGTGCGGATGGCCCCACGACAGATGCACCTGCCCGCGACGCCATCGTGTTTTCACGTTACGCCAGTATGTTCCTGTAGGCGCGGCAGTGGGCCTCGAGCATTTCGGAGACGAGCTCATCGAAAGGTCTTCGCCTTCCAACCGAGCTTGTCGGCCTGCCTAGCTTGAGGTAACGCCGATCACAGGTCAACCATCGGTCGGATGGAAACAGTGTTAGTCGATCCCGATCAGAGCTTGATTGCTTACTCACGGCTCACCTCGTCAACGCCTTCACCCTCCCGGACGATCTCCTTTTCGACTCGCCTGAAGGCAGCAGCCCAGCTGCGGCCGGGGATGGTTGCCGTCGCGGTAGTGGACGTTCTCGAAACCGATGCGGCCCTTCGCCAGCGCGTCTCCCGGTTGCTTCCGCCTGGCCTACGAACGGGCTTTCCGTCAAGGGGGTCCACGGCGGCCCCGCCCTCTTGATCCGGCGGCTCGGGCCAGTCATCGCGCAAGAGATCGGAATCCGCATTCTTCTCAAAGAGAGCGTGGCTTTCGCTGTGTCATCGGTCATCAAATAGTTTCTTGAATCAGGTTGGTGTCCGCAGCCCGAGGTTGAACGGCGAATATTGATGACCGCCGCGAAGCCGCTCGCTCGCTACGGCGCTATTGAGGAGCGCGCTCGCGAGCGGCTTCGCTACCGCCGAGCGACACAACCTCTGGCGACGCGACCCTGCTGATCTCCTTGGACTCATTCATTTGTCCGGAGCGCTATGGGCAGCGAAGGGTGGGTACGTCAACTACCTGATGCCATAGTAGCGATGCTTTCGCGGAAGCTTTAGAAGCCATCCTGTTGCAGCACATTCGAAAGCATCCGAATGGAGGGCAACGCAACCCAACAATATTTGATGAGGATGCCGGCATCACCAGACCAAACCCAGACCAAACAAAGCTGCCTCCGGCATTCTGCTTCAACGTTAAGCGACGAACATCTGCCGCAAACCACTAGCCATTAAACAGCTCTCTTCTTTGAAAGACTATGTGCAGAGGACTTGATATGGACACCGACGCTTTCACGGCTCATGAATCTAACGTTCGTCGTTATTGCCGGGCGTTCCCCACCGTCTTTACGAAGGCCCTTGGGGCGACGATCTGGGACGAGACGGGTAAGCCCTTTATCGATTTCCTGGTGGGTTCCGGCGCACTCAACTACGGGCACAACAATCCGGATATTATGGCGCCAGCGATTGAATATCTCGTCGGTGAGAACATTCTTCTGTCGCTTGATATGCATACGGCGGCAAAGCGTGACTTCATTGAAGGGTTCGTCGATTGGATCCTGAAACCCAGAGGCCTTTCGTACAAGATTCAGTTTCCCGGGCCGACCGGCACGAACGCCAACGAAGCGGCGCTGGCGCTGGCGCGAAAATACACCGGCCGCTCGAGCGTCATGGCCTTTACGAATGCGTTCCACGGCATGTCGCTCGGCTCTCTAGCGGTGTCGGGCTCGGCCTCAACCAGGGAACTGGGAGGCGTCGCTCGCCACGATGTGATCCGTGTTCCCTATGACGGCTATCCGAGCCAAGCTTTCGATTCCGCCAGTTACATCGACAGCGTTTTGAGCGACCCGGGGAGCGGCATAGAAAAGCCTGCCGCAATCATTCTGGAGACCATCCAGGCCGAAGGCGGCATGAACGCCGCATCCGCAGCTTGGCTCACGGAAATTCAGCGCATTTGCCGTACGCACGGCATTGTTTTTATCGTCGACGATATTCAGGCGGGTGCGGGCCGAACTGGCGATTTCTTCTCATTCGAGTCCGCGAAAATCGAACCGGATATTGTGTGTCTTTCCAAGTCCCTAAGCGGTTCAGGTAGTCCGTTGTCCATCGTTCTGATTCGACCCGACTTGGACATATGGAAGCCCGGAGAACATAGCGGGACCTTCAGAGGCAACAATTTCGCCTTCGTGACGGCAGGAGCCATGTGCAAGATGTGGTCGGATAGGAAATTTACTGCAGGTGTCGAGCGGACAGCCGTCAGGCTGCAAACGCACCTCGATCGCCTGGTTGCGAAATTTCCAAGATACATCGAACAGAAGCGCGGCCGCGGTCTGATGGCCGGCCTGAAATGCCGTTCACCGGCAGTTGTCGGCCGCGTGCACGATGTCGCATTCGAAAATGGCCTTCTTATCGAATCCTCGGGGCCAAATCGCGACGTTATCAAAGTCCTCCCACCGATAACCATCACCGATGCCGAACTCGATCGTGGCATCACCATCCTTGAACACGCACTACAGGAGCAAGACAATGCCTAGTCAGATATCTCAAGTGCCAGCCATCTCGCCGGTTTCGATCAAAGAACGGACCGGGTCGATCAACACGGCGGAGATCATCTCGGTCCTGAAAGGTGAGCTCACCGCTCTGCACATCAAGCAAGCTTTCAGCACCGAAGTAGCCGAGGAGATCACTACGAACTTTATTGGAAGCTCTGGTCTCAGAGAGCGTAAAGATGGTGTGCCCGGACAATATGTCGGCGCATCTCACTACAGGAAGGATGCAGCCACCTATTTCGCAGACGCCGAAAACGCGCGGCCGTACGTCGATGCCCTTTTTAAGAATTTGGTTGACCCGGTTCGAGCAGTATTCAGGGCGTTGAAGCGAGAGCTTCACAACCAGGGAATCGAATTGCGGCTAGCCCGTTCCGAACACGGCCAGGCCAATGTTTGTCGCGGCCTCAGTTGGTCGGGCACAGGCACATTTTCCTTGGATCCCCACGACGACGTCGCTCAAGTCTTACGTGCTGGCGATGATTACGAGCTTTCTGCGGTGGCGCACAATACGGTCGCAGCGCTCAACCTCTATCCCAGCATGCCTGAGGAAGGCGGCAATCTGAAGCTCTGGAGCCACAAGCCGACGGTTGCGGACCGGATATCGCAAGGTGTGGAGACCACTGGATATCCCTATTCGGCAGCCTATCTGGAAGCCGTCCCTTGCCGCGAGTTCGAGCTCAAAACCGGGGATATCGCCCTAATCGATGGCGGCTTCGTTCACGGGGTTACCGGTCAATTAGGCGACGGAAAGCGTCGCCTAGTGCTGAATTGCTTTTTCGGATTTGCGCGGCCTGATCTTGTTCTCTGGTGGACGTGACGTTGGACCTCGCAGCGATCGACTGGCTTGGGCCGTGAGTTGGCGTGGCCAGGCGTGTGACTGCTCATGCTGCCGTCATACAAGCCGAACCTCGAACCGATTGAAATGGCCTTCGCCAGACAGTTTGGGCTGATGCCTTTGCAGGCTACAATTCAGGACTCGCCCTATGAAGAAGCAGTTTACTCCTACAAACGATGTAAGCCTCGCGATCTTTGATCGTCTTGAGTCTGAGGTGCGGAGCTACGTCCGTGCGTTCCCAGTTCTGTTCGATCGAGGCGTCGGCACTGCCCTCATAGCTACAGACGGTCGGGAATACATCGACTTCTTGGGAGGCGCGGGAGCCTTGAATTACGGGCACAACAACCCAGCCTTCACGCGGGCGTTGTTGGACTACATTGCGCGCGACGGAATTGTGCACGGGCTCGACCTTGCTACGACCGCCAAGAAGGCCTTCATCGAAGCTTTTGAGCAGTTTATTTTGAAGCCCCGCGGTCTGTCTTATAAATTGCAATTTACTGGCCCCACAGGTACGAACGCGGTCGAGGCGGCTCTGAAGCTAGCTCGCCAAGTGACCGGCAGGTCAAACATCGTTTCGTTTACGAACTCGTTTCACGGAGTCAGCGCTGGGGCGTTGGCGGCAACCGGAAACACGAAGTTCCGAGATGCTGTCGGCTTTCCCCTCGCGCACGTGACATCGTTGCCGTACGAGGGCTATCTCGGCGCTTCAGACACGATCGAGTATTTCGAGAAGCTTCTCGATGATCCTAGCAGTGGTCTCGGCAAACCCGCTGCGGTGATCCTAGAAGCAGTGCAGGGCGAAGGCGGTGTCAATGCTGCTACCGTTGAATGGCTGCAACGGCTGCGTGATCTGACCTCTCGGCACGAGATCCTGATGATCCTCGATGATATTCAGGCTGGTGTCGGTCGCACAGGGAAATTCTTCAGTTTCGAGGCGGCTGAGATCGTGCCGGACATCGTTACCCTGTCAAAGTCGTTGTCTGCAATTGGAACGCCTATGGCCCTTGTCCTCATGAAGCCTGAACTTGATGTCTGGACGCCGGGTGCGCACACCGGCACGTTCAGGGGCAACAACTATGCTTTCGTCACTGCTCGTGCGGCCCTTGAGACTTACTGGTCCGACTCCAAGTTTGAAGATGAGATTGCTCGCAAATCAGCCATCTTGGCTCAAGAACTCAAGTCGATCGCAGACGACTTCCCCAGCCTTGCTCTGAATGTCCGAGGCCGCGGCTTGATGTATGGACTCGTATCACCAAAGCACCACTCATTGCCGGGGCTCATTTCCCGGGAAGCTTTTCGTCGCGGCTTGGTGATCGAGATCGCTGGCTCGTATGGTGAGGTGCTCAAGTTCATGACAGCCCTTACCATAACCGAGGCTGAACTGCGCCGTGGTCTGTCGATCGTACGCGACAGCATTGGCGCGGTGCAGGACAGCATTTCAGCGGAGTAGGCATTCACTCAGTCCCCCCTACCCAGTCTGGGCTTATCAAGCAAAGGAAATTCCGCTTTAGACGTATGCGATTGTATGGAGACGGACAGCAAAAATGGACACTCGGAGAGCTCAAACAATGGACACCGACCGCTTGACGTGATCGAACGACAGTACGGCATGTGCAAATCAATACACACTTCTTGCTCGTTGCAAGATGAAGGACGACGTCCAGGGCCGGTGAAACCGGTATTCTAATATATTATATAAGTAAGATGGTAATATTGCTGGTTTATCACGAGCGAAGACGAACGGTACACAACACATTAGAAATTAACTTGTATAAGAGGTCCGGTATTTCTTATCCTTTCTGATGAAAAATAGAACGGATTTTGTGCGACGTCGAAGTTTGGCGAGACGAGTGTAAGGCGCGTTCGCGAACCTTACACCGTTACGTTCTGAAGGAGTTGAGATCGTGAGTGATATGACAGCCCGAGACGATGAGATAAGCCTAGCCGAACGCGTAACGCAGCATTTGAAACCGCATTTATGGGCAAAGGCCAACCGGCTCCTTATCCGTAAAGCAATCAGCGAATTTGCACACGAGTTGCTAATTGCTCCTCGACTCCAGCGAATGGAAGGCGACTGGGGGAAGTATGTGCTGGAAAGCGAGACCCCTGGGTTGGAGTATTGGTTCCAGGCTCGGCGCCTCCTGCTAGATCACTGGCAAGTGGACGCCGGCTCTCTGGAGAAAAGGATTGAGGGCAGGCCGGCCCCCCTGGATGCGCTTGATTTTGTTATTGAGTTCAGCCGCCATCTTGGCATAAAGGAAGAGATGATGCCGGTTTACCTGCAGGAGATCAGCAGCACGCTGTATGGCAGCGCGTACAAGCAGGCCAAAACAGAGATATCCGCCGCAGAACTGGCTTTTGCCGATTACCAGATCGTTGAGGCTGGCATGACGGAGGGCCACCCGACCTTTATCGCGAATAACGGTCGCATTGGCTTTGACGCGCTCGACTATAGTCGCTATGCGCCGGAGGTGGGCAGTTCGATAAGACTCATATGGCTGGCCGTCCATAAAGAAATGGCAACGTTTAAGTCCATTTCAACGCTCGACTACGACCTTCTCATGCACGAGGAACTCGGTCGACAGGCGCTGGAACAGTTCGACGCAGCGTTGCGTCAAAAGGGACTAAACTCGACCGATTACATCTATATGCCAGCGCATCCTTGGCAATGGTTCAATCGGCTCTCAACTATCTTCGCGGCGGATATCGCCAACCGGCACATTGTCTGCCTAGGCCAGGGGAAGGACATATATCATGCCCAGCAATCGATCCGCACACTTTTCAATATAAGCGATCCGCATAAACGGTACGTGAAAACGGCGCTGTCGATACTTAACATGGGGTTTATGCGCGGCTTGTCACCGACACACATGCTGGCGACGCCCGCCATCAACGAATGGTTGAAGAATTTGCTCGACAGTGACTCCTATTTAGCCGCCAACGGCTTCAGCATCCTTCGCGAGGTCGCGACGATTGGCTATCGCAATCGTTGTTTCAACACCGCCCTCAAGAAGGACTCCCCTTACAAGCAGATGCTTTCTGCGCTGTGGAGGGAAAGCCCCCTTCGGCAGTTGAAAGAAGGGGAACGTCTGATGACAATGGCGTCGCTGCTTCATGTCGATTACAATGGTGAAGCACTCGTGACAGCCCTCATCAATGCCTCGGGGTTAGACGCCGCCGCTTGGCTACGCCGCTATTTTGAATCTTATCTGGCGCCGCTTCTCCACTGCTTTTATGCTTACGATCTAGCGTTTATGGCACATGGAGAAAATATAATTCTAGTTATGAAAGATCACGCTCCGACGCGAGTTATCATGAAAGACATTGGCGAGGAGCTTCGTATTCTAGGCGGAGATCTCAACGTGCCGGAGGAGATTAAGAGGATCTGCATTCAAGTAAATCGCGACATGAAGCACGACTTCATTTTCACCGACGTTTTCGACTGCTTCTTTCGTTACTTGGCTGTAACACTCGAAGAACATCTTGATTTTCCGTCGACACACTTCTGGCAGCTCGTAAGCGAGTCCATCCTTGGCTACCAGACGAAACATCCGGAATATGACGAAAAATACAGGCAGCATGACCTATTCGCTCCAGAATTTCTGCGACGATGTATGAATCGACTGCAGATACAAAAAAACCAGCAAATGGTGGACTTCGGTGATCCGGGAGAATACCTGCACACCGTCGGCACGCTGAAGAACCCACTGGCGGGCATTCGCAAAGTGACCAGTGCAGGTTAAGCTTGAAGGAGGCGCGTATTTTAAATGAACAATGTAGTTAGCCGGTTTTGGGCCAATACCATACCCCCCCCTTGGGGTAAGCAACCCCTTGCGTAAACGCCGCCGCAGCATGTTGCGCGTATCAGGCGCCCGCTCACCAGCGCGTCGCCTGCTTCCATTCTGAAAGGAGGCGCCTAATTTTTTTATCGCCTTCGGGCCGGCTTTCCAGGTGCCGTCAACACTGACACGGTTAGGCGCCCAAAGCTTGATTTGTGTAGACCTCGCTACCTTAAGCATAAACCTCGTCGAACGCCTTCAATCAAGCACTGCGGCCTTGACGCTCATGCTAGGAGATCATGGCCGCGTTGGAGGTAAGTGCGGCTCTAACTTATGGCTAGAAGGGAGCTTCTCATGTACATTCTAGAAACGCCGCGCCTAATCCTAAGGCCACCGTCGCATAGCGACGAGCTTCTTCTACATGAGCTTCATAGCGATCCATTTGTGGTAAATGCCATGTGGGATGGAGTCTATCCGACCCGAGAGCAATCGAAAGCTAAACTACAACAGTTCATCCATCATTGGCAGAGCAATGGTTTCGGCTTATGGATGGTGTTCGTAAAAGGCGAAGGCCAAGTCGGAAAATTCGCAGGCTACTGTGGATTGATGTACAGTGGCCCGTATCTGCCCGAAGATCCCACTAATGTGGAAACCGTATCGTGCCTCCACCTTGCGTCTTCCGGTAAGGGGATCGCCGCAGAGGCCGGCAGGGCAGCGATCCAGTTTGCTTTCGAGAACCTAACGCTCGAGAAGGTCACTTCATTCATTCGCCCAACGAACACGCGTTCGCTTCGGAAAGCACCGAAAGTAGGCCTTCGCTATGTAAGAGACCGGGTCTACAATAACGTAGTTATGCGATATTTTGAAGTGACAGTCTTGACTGCTGTAAAAATCGAAAAAGTCGTCGTTATCTCTTGTTAGTATCATTGTTTCTCGGAAGACGGTGATGCAAGAAACCGTAGGCGAGCGCTGCTCTCGCCCTACGAACTTGCAATCATTCACACCGACGCACCGGCGTGTCCGGAGATGCATGTGCCCTGGAATTGAGAGCTTGTCGGTTCAGAGATAGTTCAGATGGGTCGCTCGGTCTCGCTTCGGGCATGCCCTCGACCGATTTGGCGATCAAATCGCTCCGTTACAGACGGCATGATGTGGAGCTGCCGCGCCGTAAGTGACCATATCTCAGGCGGTAGGAGGAGCGCTTTGCTGAAGAAGCCCATCACACTTGGTACCTTGATGGGGAGTTGCGTGGTTTTCGATTATATCGTCGTGGGTGGTGGCTCCTCTGGATGCGTGATGGCGAGCAGGCTCTCCGCCTATGGCGCTCGCGTGCTGCTCATTGAAGCTGGCCCTGATACGCCGCCGAATGCCATTCCTGACGACATCCAGGATGGCGACCCAACGCGTGCTTACCTTAATCCCGGTTATCGATGGCAGTCACTCCACGCGACAACGGTGCGAGGTGGCCGCAAGCCTGTCCATTACGAACAGGCGCGCGTCATGGGTGGCGGCTCCAGCATCAATGCCCAAGTCGCCAACCGCGGCGGGCCCGGAGATTACGATGAGTGGGCCTCAAGCGGTGCAACGGGCTGGGGTTGGGAAGACGTGCTGCCCTACTTCCGTCGTCTAGAATGCGATTTGGATTTCGGCGGGGAATTTCATGGCACGAACGGCCCCTTGCCAATCAAACGTGTGCGCCAATCAGACTGGTCGGGCTTCATCCGGGCAATCTCCGATGCTTACGATGCTTTGGGGCTTCATTTCAGGCCAGACTTCAATGGTGCATTCGGTTATGGCTATTCAGTTGTCCCATTGACCAACCGCAATGGTCATCGGGTCTCCTCCGCGATGGCGTACTTACCCGAAACCGTCCGCTCTCGCCGCAATCTAACGATTTTATCCGAAACGACAGTTGCGCGGCTGACCTTTTTGGGAACAACGGTAACGGGGGTCGAGACGGAGAACAAATCGGGCGTGCAATCGTATAGCGCTTCTTGCGTTATCCTGTGCGCAGGAGCACTCCATTCACCCGCCATATTGATGCGCTCCGGGATCGGCCCCGCGAAGGAATTAGTACAATTCGGAATCCCTATCGTTGCAGATTTGAAAGGTGTGGGCCAGAATCTTCAGGAACACCCCACGATTTGCGTTTCGGCCTATTTGAAGCCGGCCGATCGCTTGTCACCCGGCGTGAGCGAATATATTCAGATGCACGCCCGCTACTCGTCGGGTTACGAAGGCTGCCCGTCGACCGATATGGCAATATCGACTGTTGCCAAATCATCCTGGCACCCGCTGGGGAGGCGCCTCGGCACTCTCGCCGTGTGGGTCAATCGCAGCTACTCGACGGGAACTGTGGCGCTCAAGGGTAGTTCGCATAAAATAGAGCCGGAGGTCGATTTCAACTGGTTGAGCGACAAGCGGGACGCCGAGCGCCTCAAGCAGGGCTTTCGCTTCATAGTCCGCCTGCTGCAGCAAGATTCGCTGTCCTCTGTGGCGCTGGACCCGTTTCCGTCAGCGTTGAATGCGCGAGCGAAGCTGGTGAGCAAGGTCACAAGCACAAACTATGCACTCACGTCATTTCTGGCGCTGCTCATGGACGCGTCGCCGCGGCTGCGCCGTGGGCTGATTAGGCGCGTCATAACGGATGGGGATAGCATTTCCGATCTCGTCAACGACGAGAAACATCTGGATCGGTATATTCGCCAGAACGTCATCCCAAGTTGGCATCCGACGTCGACCTGCAGGATGGGGGCAGCCGCGGATCCTGGCGCTGTGACCGATCCGTCGGGACGCGTTCATGGTATTTTGGGTTTGAGGATCGCCGACGCTTCCGTCATGCCATTTTGCCCTCGGGCGAACACAAACATTCCGACGATTATGGTGGCTGAGAAATTGGCCGACACAACCTTGAGAGACGGCAGACGGAGCTAAATCGCTGCCTGCTTTGCTGCTCGGCTAGTCGTCTCGTCGAGACGGCGGATAACGTCGACAAGCGCTTCCTCAGCTCATGTGCTCCTTGGTGCCGCCAGGCAGAACGCCGAACCCGATGTAGATGGCTTTTTTGCGAACGAAGTCTTCGTCCCTGAGCTTGACCGCTCGACCCGGATAGCGTCGAAAAAGACTATGGGATAGGAAAATTTCGAGCGGTCGGTTTCTGCCATTCGGCCATCGTCCGGGACGGCGTGTGTGATGGACGAGCTCAGGTAGCTGGCGATACCTCGCGTCATAGAGCTCTTCGAGATGGCCGATCCTGCCATGAAACCCGGAGGTCGGCGCTGGTCTGGATTGAGCCTGGAAGTCATAAAGCAATTCAGAATTGTAAATCGCTCTTAGTATCTTGGCCGTGATAATGTTAAACTAACCGCGACGGATGTAACAATATATACAACTATATTAACATACAAATCGTTGTTATCTTCACCAGGAAGCGCTAGAGATCAATTGCTAAGACGGAATCACCGCCCAGCCATCGGCTTAGCCTTAGAATGGGACATCATGTCGACTTTCGTTATTATTGGAAGAGACGGCGCGTTGCCCACATCCAAGGAACTGTCGACTTTGAGAGCCGCGGCAAACACTAATCAACTTAAGCGCCCAAAAAGGGGATTGACTATGACCACGCTGCCGAAAATTTCACTTTCGAAATTGAGAGACGATGCAACGCGACGTGACGAGCGCCAGCGCCTGCAAATGGCATGCCAGGAATACGGGTTCTTCTACCTTGTCGAGCACGGCATCCCCGGGGAACAGATCGCGCAAGCCATTGAGGCTTCCCGGCGATTCTTCGCATTGCCACAGTCGGTTAAGGAACGCTACGGGCACGCCTTTCAGGACGTGTACCCCACTGCCGCCCGTGGATACAGTCCTTTACACGGCGAAATGCTACATCCTGAGGCCGGCTTCGATCCAAAGGAGGTATTCGACCTCGGAATTGAGAACGAAGGCGACCGGCGTCCGTTCTCCGGCCGCACGCGCCTTCCGGATGAAGCCTTGGCTCCTGGCTTCGCAAGAAACCTGCTTGCTTTGCAGGCTACCGTGCTCGCCGGGATTGTCCCCCAGATCGGGGATGCGCTGGCGGACCTGATAGGTATGGAAGAGGCATGGTTCCAACGCCATTTCAGCACGCCGACGCTTGGGCAACGCGTGATACGGTATCCAGCTCGCGGCGGCACTTGCGCAAAGCACACGGATCATGGCTTCTTCACGCTGCTGCTGCAAGAGGAACTCCCCCTGCGTTCCTTGCAGGTGTGGTTCCGCGGTCGATGGATGCCGGTGCCGAGCCTGCCCGATAGTCTCGTAGTCAATCTGGGCGACCTCCTTCAGGTCTTGAGCGACGGCCGCTTCAAGAGTACGCCCCACCAGGTCGTGCATAGTGGTCCGACTGATCGAATTTCGCTGCCCTTCTTTATTTATCCCGAGATCGACGCTCGCCTGACTTCGCGACAAGGGCAGCAAGTTAGTGTTGTAGAAATGATGCTGCGCAACGTTGAGTCAATATGGGTGACTGGGAATGGCGCCGGACGCGCGCGCGAACTGCAATGATTGTCTGCTTTTCTAAAGCATGCGCAATTATGGCGCCGACGCGGTGCAGATCTCCGTGGTAAGCTGGAAGAACTCTCGCATCCGCTAGATTGTCCCGCCGTCGCGCGTGTAGCGCGGCGGTCGGAAGCCCGCTTCGGGATGAATGCACCTATGGTGTCAGATTGTTTGCATCGTGTGGTCGCAGGGAAAGATCGCACTAGATCTGCACCGCTGTCGCAAACGTGCTGCGGGAAAACCTGAGGGAACTTGATCCCATGATAACGCTCGCCCAACTCGCGCTTGACGTATCGCGAACCGAGCTCCCGGGAACCAGTTCCAGCGCGACCACGACGCCGTCACAGGCGGAAAGATCTTATAACACCCGGCGGTCGCGTGCTGCACGTCTTGCGGGCCGGTGGCAGTTATCGCAAGCCGTCAACCTTTCAGGCCGAACACCTCGCGCCCTGGAGCCCATTCTCAGCCGGAGCCCGCCCCTCATGGAGATTCGTCTCGCAGGCACTGCCGACCGCGATGCATGGCGGTCCCTTTGGTACGCATATTGCGCCGACCAAGGTCTCAATTCATCAGAACAGGCGACAGATAGGATCTGGCGGCGCATCGAGCGCCCAGACGAACCGATTAACGCGCTGATCGCGGTCTCAGCAACTGGCGTTACCATAGGTTTTGCTACCTTTGTCATTCACCCGTATACTCTTAGCGATCGTCCGGTCTGTTTTCTCGCAGATCTCTATGTCGACGAGTCTTCGCGGCGCCAGGGGATTGGCCAAGCCATGCTCACGAATCTGGCCTCCTACGGTCGCGACCAAGGCTGGCTGAGAATCTATTGGAATACGGACAGATCAAATTATCATGCGCGGGCGCTCTATGACAAGATCGGTAAATTGAGTCCATACCTTACCTACTACTATGACCTGTAGACTTGCTCTGAGGTCGTAACGAAAGCGCATTGACCTGCCCCAGTCTTTTAAACAGTGGCGAGTAGACTAGAGGTGCAGCCATTTATGTTGCGCACATGGGCTTGCAGCGGAATGTATTTTCGGCGCGATGATCCATTGATCAGGCAAGGACCGTGTTCGAGGTAAACTCCGTGCGGTGGTCTGCGACGATCATGCCGGGCTTGCCGCGCTGGGCGATCAGGTCGTCAGTTCGCGAGCAACGCGGCGACCAGAGATCTGTGTCCGGAATCGCGTAAGGCATTCGCGCGTCACGTCGTCGACGAGTTGATCGGCCGCAGGAGAACTGGTCGTACAGCGACCAGCGTGCGTTCGGCTTCGCCTCGACACGGATCGGCCCCGCATGCCGACCGCCGCTCGCCGTCCGCACTTCAACAAGGTAGGCGACATCTCGTCGACCGGCAAGATCTATTCCGGACGTCCGCGCTGTCGTTATGACAAGCCATATTCTAATTTAGATCTCAAAAATCTTCCGGGGAGCAGTGGTCAGTACCTCGACGCCGGAGTCTGTGACACGGAACGTTTCGCTGATGACGTATCCAAAATCCTCCTCGATCCAATTACCTAACATCAGGTGAAAGGTCATGTTTGGTAGCAACTCTGTCATATCGCCATCCTTAAGGCTTGCGGTCGGCTCCAACCAACCAATGCCGTGTGCATAGCCGCAACGCGTCTCCTTTTTGAGGCCCCGCTTCTCGATGCTGCGATTGAAGGCGTTGGCAACATCGCTGCAAGTCGCTCCTGGCCGTATCGCATCAAGAGCGACCTCAAGGCCGGCGACTTGGATCTCATGCACGCGACGTAGACGATCGGAGGGTGAGCCGATCGTGTAAGTGCGCATAAGCCCAGCACAGTAACCATATCGCGCACCGCCGATTTCGAGATTCACCTGCGATCCATAGCGAAAAACGTCCTCGCTCCACGGAATGTGGCACGTTCCCGTTCGCGGTGATGAACACAAACTTATTCCCTCGATCCCGCTTCCTGGCTTACCGTTTGCGCCGCGCACCAACGTTGCCACAATTTCCGCGCACGCGTCTGCTTCACGCACCCCGGGGCGTATTACCTCAGCAGCGCGTCGAATCGCGGCGTCTGAGATTGCCGCCGCCTCCCGCATTACAGCTATCTCGAGATCTGACTTGATGAGCCTTTTCCAAGTGACCGCCTTAGTAGCATCGACGATCGTGGCACCAGGCAGGCGCATCCTAAACTTTTTCGCCGATTGCGATGGAAGGCAGCATAGCTCGATTCCTATGCCTCGACTCGCGAGGCCGACGTCCTCCAAGTAATCGACTACCGCGTCATAGCCATCCTTGTCAGGATTTCCAATATACGCTTCGGGGTATGCGACGATTTTGTCGCGCTCCATAAAACATTGATGAATGGCTGCCGGCGCATCACAGCGGCGCAGAATGAACGTCGGTTCCTCTTCTCGTATCGAAACCACAACGGCCTGAGGAACATAGGCTGATAGCGCGGTGTACCCCGTGAGATAGGTAATGTTATGTTGGTCGGAAACGACGAGCGCGTCGATATCGCACCGACCCATTTCGAACTTCACCGAGCCGAGCCGGCGAAGGTATTCACTTCTAGGGAATGCCTGGGGTCCCTTGGATATATTCATAAGTTTGAACTCCAGCTATGCTTTTGACAACAAGGCGAGCTATTGCGGGTAAGAGTTCTTATGCTGGCGACGGATCACCTCTCAGTTGGGGGGGAGTCGTGGGGCTGCAGATCGCTCCTGTTCGCCCGACGGCGGTGTGATAGACCAAGCGATTAAGTCGACAGCTCGTTGGAGTATCGCTTCGGTCTGAGCAAGGCTGGGTGAAACGGCGACGACATGTCCTATCCAGTCTCGAAAATCGCCTTTCCTGAAGATCGGCGCGTTGGGTTCAACATACAATTTGATTTCAGCGACACCTGGTACCGCGATCGCCTGACTGCCGCCATCGATCCAATCGAGGGTGCCGTCGCAATCAGCAACTAGGAACCGCGCGGCTGCGGTCTGCAAATGCCTTCTGCGCAAATCCCATTCCTCGCCGACGACAAGCTTGATGTGCTCGGTGACCAGATCGACACCGCTCGCCAGTTGGACCAGTTCAGGCTCAAGCGCACCAGCAAGACGCGGATTCACTTCGATTACAACCGGGCCATGATTAGTCAACCGGAGCTCGATGTTCGTTGGCCCCCAATTAAGGCCAAGAGCTTGCAAGCACCTCAGCGAAACATCAACGATACGGTCATGATCGTCTTCCGCAAGCGGGGCCGGGAAGGTCGTTTCACGGAAGACGAAATGCGGTGGGGGGCCGAAATCAACGGCGACAATCCCAATAACCTCATTGCCCATTATCTCCACGCTATAAAAAGGGCCGCGCGCGAATTCCTCAACCAATATCCTCGGCGAAGACGGCCAGATGTGCTTCCCACCCAACAGATAGGTCGTGTGGTCAGCTAACTCATCGGCGTTGCGGCACAATCGGACACCGATGCTACCGCTGCCGATTGCCGGCTTAACAATTACGGGAAAGCCGATCTCCGCGACAGCGCTTTCTACTTCTGCCACATTCAGCGCCATGCGATAAGCGGGTATCGGAACTCCGGCTTCCGCAAGTAGCTGGCGCTGAGAGAATTTGTCACAGCATCGTTCAATCAATTCGGGGTTGGGTCCCGGTAAGTCGAAATGCCGACATAGTTTGCCAACGGTTGCATAGACCGACTCGTCGATGCCCGAGAAGCCCGTGATACCAGCGATGTCATTGGTCTCACGCAGCCTGGAACATTCGCGAATCAAGGTATCAAGATTGGTTGTATCGACACGGATTGCCTCGCTTCTTTCCGCCGCAAGATACTCGTACTGTGTTGGATCAACTGATAGTGTAATTGGATGAAAGCCAAGACGCCGGGCCGCGTGGATGTATCGTATTCCATTACCTCTTGCATGGCCTTCAACCAGGATGAGAGCTTTCCTTGACATTGGCTGTTCTCCACTCTGCGTTTTTGTCGATAGGTCGTTTTGCCATCGTGGACCTCAGACTTAAAGACAACGATCCAAGGCCAAACATTCCGTGAAATTGGTCGCCTCTACCCGCAGCCGCTGGCTGAAGCTGAAGTTGCCTTTGGCGCAGCAAAATCGTCTTCCCAGATCTGGGCAGAACCGATTGGGCTTGATGGCAACTGACCGAATAGTGGCCGAGTGGGATAATGCACTGTATCGCGTACCAGAGTACTGGGGACGAGTACGCCCTTGACCGGGACCCGGCGCCACGAGCTGTCACCGAAAGGCCCTACTAGGGAGTGAGTTTTAGCGCGTTATCGCCGGGAGAGCCCTCGCGAATCGAGAACGTTATCCTTCCATCGTCGTCTATTGCACCCTCGTAGAACATGTGGTCGCAGATAGAATTATCCCGGTGGAAAGTCAGCACTCGCGGCTTGATCTCCACCATCTGATGCTCCTCGATGTATGCGGAGGAGCAAACGATTATTTCGTCCCCGACCTGACAGGTGCGAGCAGCGGCTCCGTTCAGCACGCAGCAACGAGAACCCCGCTCTCCATAAATCACGTAAGTGCTGATTCGAGCGCCCGATGATTTATTCCAGATTTCAACGAATTCCATTGGAAGGATGCCGGCTTCGTCGCAGTGATCTGGATCCAAAGTTATTGAGCCCCGGTAGTTCAAATTCGCGTCGGTCACAGTTATTCCATGAAGCTTGGCGGCAACAAATTTTCTCATCTACATTTCCTCTCGGCGGTGGGACACTGCGTCGACAAGCGATTGCTGTGTCTTGGTTTCAGGATGGATGGATGGACGTTCTGCGATTTGTCGTATTGTGGTTCTTAGGACAAAATTGATTACTCTGGCGTGGCCAGCACGAGACAGTCAGGCGAAGGCTGGTTGTGGTGGGCGGAGGCATTGCCGGCCGGCTGTCCCCCATTGGTAATGCCATCCGATACAGTTCCGACATGTTCCGTTCCTTTAATTAGTTGTGATTTCAGGTGACTGTGCCAATCGGCCCGTTCAACTGGATCGCACACAAAGTTGCAAACCTCGTGCCAAACTGGCTAATCAGGCCGGAAACAGAAATGCGTGATCTCTTTCAGCTATTTAGGTGAGCAGACCACGGATCGGATCAAGAAGGCACGTCGCGGACGCGACAAAATGTTGAGTGTAGGACGGGTTGAGGTGGCGCCCTTCTGCTGGTGGTCGTGCGGCCGATCTGGGCATCGTTGACTTCTGGCGGCGGGGATGTCGAGGACGCTCGGGTATTGGCTGTTCGGATCTTAGACGCGTGCAGCCTCATGCCTCGAATGCGGCCGTTTTACTTGTCCCAGTCGAGGCCTGCCTAAATGTTTGATCTCAGGTTTTGATGGGGCATCCTTATCTTCCGAATCAAAGGATGCACTATGGGCCAGGTTCTTCATGGGAGCGCCACGACGACAGAGGCGGTCCGTCGGGCGCCCGCTGATCAAGGGTTTGTTTTCAGCGATGGGATGGTCGCGGGGCTTACGCTCCTAAGGACGACCTTAAGAGCCCAGCCTCGCTACCGTGCCATGATCGCGCAAGGCGGCCCTCGCCGGAGGCGTACCCGAGGATCGCCCCTGACCAACAAGGAAAAGCCGGATCGACGCGGTCATGTATCCTCTAAGAGTTGTCATGACGCTTACCTCCTTCAGGTTGTGTGCGTCAAGTTCTGCAAAATGGGGCGGCCACGATGCTGGTCATGCGGCTTGGCGTAGAGCGAGCTTCTTGTGCTCGCGCAGATCGTCCATGTTGATGTAGCGGTTGGCCTCCATCCAGTTCTCGTTGGTCTCGCAGCCAGCGCCCTGACGAGGCGCAGGCAGCTTTCATTGGGGAAGATGCGCATGACATTGGTGCGCCGGCGGATTTCCTCATTGTGCCGTTCAAGCATGTTGGTGCTCTTGAGATGCTTGTGATGCTGGCGCGGCAGGCAAAAGAAGGTCAGCGTGCGCTCGATGGTCTCCTCCACCCAACTCGTCAGTCGCGGATAGCGGCCCGACCATTTGGACAGCCATGCGGCGAGATCGGCCTTGGCCTCGGCGAGATCGCGCCGGTCATTAGAGCCAGCGCAAGTCCTGCAGGCAGTCGGCGCCGTGCTTTCTCGGCAGGTGATCGAGCGCGTTCCTGAGGAAGTGGACGTAGCAGCGCTGCCAGGCGGCTTCGGGGATCACCTCGCCGATCGCCGCGACCAGGCCGGCATGATTGGCGGAGACAACCAGCTCGACGCCCTTGGGGCTGCGCGCCTTCAGCGCGACGAGGAAATCCCTCCAGGCCGAGCGGCTTTCGCGATTGGCCATCTCGACGGCCAGGATCTGGCGCCGGCCGTCCCAGTCGATGCCGACAGCGATCAGCACCGCCTGGCTCATGACGACGCCGGCCTCACGCACCTTCTCTTAGCGCGCATCGAGGATGAGGTAAGGAAACGGCTCTTGAAGGGGGCGCCTGGCAAAGGCAGCGAGGCTCTCGTCCAGCCGCTTGTTGATGGCCGAGATCGACGAGGCCGAGAACGCATGGCCGCACAGCTCTTCCGTGATCGCCTTGACCTTGCGGGTCGACACGCCCTGCACATACATCTCCGCAAGCGTCGCCACCAAGGCCCGCTCCGAACGCTGGTAACGCTCGAGAAGCTCGGTCGAGAAGCGGCCGGCCCGGTCCTGCGGAACCCGCAGCTCAAGCTTGCCGACCCGCGTGACAAGGGTGCGGCCGTAATAACCCGAGCGGTAGCCGAGCCGCTCAGGTGTGCGCTCGCTCTTCGAAGCCCCCAGCGCCTCGTCCATCTCGGCCTCGAGTACCTCCTGCATCACCGCACGGATCACTTCGTGAAGTCCGTCCGGGTCCGAAAGCAGAATGTCTTTGATGGCAGCGCTGCCGGTCTTACTTTCAATCTTGGTCATGGTGGCGTTCCTTCGCGGGAATCGGTGACGTGAACAATCACCAGCCTGCCATGACCGCCCTCTCTCAGCGAATTTGCAGAACTGTCAGCACACACCCTCCTTCATCACAAACCCAACCGAACAACTGGGCAGGTGTTCCAAAAAACGCCGAGTTCCAATAAGGACTCAGGTCCTGGTCCGCTATTGTCACCCCTTCCAAGTCGATGTGTTCGTCACAAATCTTGCGCAATTGAGAAAGGTCGCCCGGGCGTACAACTCTGATTTCCACAGTATTCTCCTGCTTCTCGTTCCGGCACACGTCAGGGGATTTGCTTGCGCAGTTGCCTGATGTGGCAGGTGAGCCAGCCCGCATATTGGCCGTCGTATTGTGGGCCGCGACGCTCACATGTGCGCACCCGATGAAGTGTAGATGTGTTTGTTTCAGGCAATGAGGCGCGTCTTGTGAGCACCGCCACGGTGGACCTGAAATCGCATCACAGACGCTTGCCCACTGAACACGTCCCCGCCATGACCGGGGACGTGTTAAGGCACATTGCCTTCAGCCTCTGCAGAGGTCAGCGGTCTTGCTGCCGTCCGCAGGTTGTCTTTGCCGTAGCCGTATTTGCCGAATACTGCCATCATTTCGCCAGAGCCAACATAGTCCTGCATACGGCATTGAACGCGTCGACCGCAGCCTGCTCGTTGAGCTCGAAGGCGATAGCAGGATAGTTGGCTGGCGCGATGAACGAATCGGCCAGCTCAAGGCTGTGGTCCTTCTTAACAAGTCCAGTCGCTGTAAAGTAGTCGAGGGCACCGGCGGCGGCGCGACAGCCTGTCCGCCGGCGGTCCGGCGACCTGCATGATTTTGTCGTCGGCGATGCCTGACTTTTTCGCGTCCTGGACCGCGGTGTAGCCTGTATCACTGACGAAGGTGAGTCCCTTGTCACGCACATCCTCATAAGAATGCAGCCCTTCCGGGTTGCCCTTAGGCACCAGCAGTGCGCCTCTCTCCGTAGCGATCGGTTCGCTGAACAGCACGTTGCGGCAGCGCTCCGGCTTGATCCACATGCCGGCCGTGATGAAGTCGAAGCGGCTAGCCTGCAGGCCGGGGACAAGTGAGCCCCATTCGGTTACGACCGGCTCGATTCTATTCTCGTGTTTTTGCGCGACGCACGCAAATGCCAGACAATCCGATCCCCAAATTAATTCCCAGCACCGCAGGTTATTTGGTGTCCGCTTTTTCAACGAGACGCTCCATGAGCGTGCTGTAGGCGACAAAACCGGTGTGAGACCAGAAGGTCTTGCGGCCAGGATTGGTCTCCAGCACGTCGAGGAAAATCCTTGATTTGTTGTGGAAACGAGACCGAATAAGCAGCTCAAGGGTCCTGCAGCCAATCTCCGAACGTCGGTGTTGGCAGCTGACGTAGAATTGCCTCAAAAAGACGCGTTGCCCACTCGGCTCCGCATTGTCTGGCTCCAAACGATGAGTGGCGAGGCCCACAATCTCGCCGTTCTGGCTGAAGAGGTCGACCATCCAAATTTCGCGATTCACCAACTGAATAAACCGCTCCTTGAGTTCTGAAACCGTCATCGGGGTTTCGATGCTTCTCGGCCTCGATCAACTCGCGGTTCAACATTGCCAACTTGTCGAAATCTTCGGCGGCAGCTCTGCGAATCTCAATTGTCTCTGAAGCACTGTGATCCTCTCCTGACCCATGCGACCCACGCAGCGGGCTAGGCAATGCGCTCCTACATGTCCGTGGTGGGTAAAGCCCGTCCGCAGCCAAAAATCCTATGATTAGAGTTGTTCTCGATGACCTCCGATACGGATTCTCTCGCCGGGCTTATTTCGATTTGGTCGAGGTCATTGAATCCTGCATCGCCCGACAGCCGCGCCGTCGGTAGGGATCAGCAAGCGTTCAATTTCCAGATGGTGGCTGCGAGAGGCGGATACCAACGTTTCTCGTCTGAACGTAGCCGTCCAGCGCTTCCTGACCCTTCTCCCTGCCGTAGCCGGACTGGTTTATCCCACCGAACGGTGTTTCCACCCCGCCCACATACCACCCATTCACGTACACTTGACCGGCCCAAAGGCGGTCGGCGGTCCAGAGGGCCCGGTCAATATCCCGCGTGAACACGCCCGCTGCCAGACCGTGAACGGTGTCGTTCGCGAGATTGACGGCCATTCCCGGATTATCGAACGTGGTAACGGCAAGAACAGGACCGAATACTTCTTGCTGGAAGAGATTGCTGTCTCGCGCGACATCGGCAAACACCTTGTCCGCCATAAAGTAACCGCTCCGCTCCGAAAGCGCAGTCCCGCCGGTTACGAGTCGCGCGCCCTGCGAGAGGGCCGTCTGGCAGGCCCGCTCAACTCCTTGTCGTTGGTTTCGGGAGATCAACGGGGTGATGTCGCAGTTTTCGCGTCCTGGACCGACCGACAGTCCTTCGACGCAGACCCTCACTCTTTCCACCAGTTTGTCTGCAATAGAACGTTCCACAATAAGACGTGTAAGGTTGTTGCAATTCTGGCCTGCATTCAGAAAGGTCCCGACGCGTACCGCTTCCACAACGCAGTCGAGGTCGGCATCGGAATACACAACTGCAGCCGACTTTCCGCCCAGTTCCATTATGCAGGGCACGATCCGATCCGCTGCCGTCTTGAGCACCGTCCGCCCAGTAGTAATCGAGCCCGTGAAGACGATGTGGCGAACGTCGGGATGTTCGATCAGCGCCTGGCCTGCCGTTTGGCCGTATCCAGTGAGCACGTTGACCGCTCCGGCAGGCAGCCCCGCTGTCTCACAGGCACGCGCAAGTTCAACTCCGGAAAGGGGAGCTAGTTCCGGCGACTTCACCACGACTGAGTTGCCGGTTGCGATGGCGCAGGCCAGCGAGCGGGCCGTCAGTTCAAGTGGACCATTCCACGGAACGATCTGGGCGGACACGCCGAAGGGACTTCTGACTGTGTAGTTGACCAGGTTGGCCCCGCGCGGGATCGAGCGCCCTTCAAGTTTGTCGGCCAAGCCACCATAGTATCGCAGGTATCTGATGGCGGTCTGAACCTCGCCATCGGCAAGTTCCAATGCCTTCCCCGTCTCCGCGCAGTTAATGGCTGCGATCTCGTCGAAACGCGCTTCAAGGGCGTCGGCAACGCGAAACAACATGCGACCGCGATCATACGGATGCATGTCTATCAGCACGCGGTCGCGAAAAACGCGGTGAGCAGCAGTAACGGCAAGCTCGATGTCTTGGGGTCCTGCTTCAGCTACGACAGCAATCGTTTCGGCGCTCGCCGGGTCATCGACCTCGATGCGTGTGCCGGACACAGAATCCCGCCACTCGCCATCGATATAATTTTTGACTACGTCGTTGCTGGCCATCCAGTCCTCTTTCTTATCGCTCGATTTTCTTCGAATTGGCGCAGCGACAGTGGTCGGCGCCGCAGGAAGAACGGCAACCGTGGTATCGGTCCGGCAGTGAAAGCCCTAGTCTGCCGTTCAGCCGCTCCGAGTTCGCCCACTGCCACATGCCACGGAACGGCCTTCCCGTTCCGTGACTGCGAGCGGCCCGATTTTGGACCTGCTAGTGGCCCGGTGCTTTGTCGGCTAGCGAGCCGCGCCTCCACCGTCGAGGGTAGTCGCTACTGCGCCAATGCTGTCGCGAATGATGGACAGACCACGCCGAAGGTCAGCCTCGGCGATGGTGAGGGCAGTCATGAACTTAAGCACCTCACCGTATGAGCCGGCGATCTCGATCACCAAGCCCCGACGAAAAGCCTCCTGGGAGACCAGACCTGGCAAGGAGTGGTGCTTCGGTGAAACGAGTCCGTACATCAGACCGCGGCCTCGCACGCTCAGGCCGAGGGTGGGGAATTCCTCGGTAATCGCGTTGAGTTCTTGGACCAAGATCGCAGACTTGCGAGCGATCTCATCCTCGAACTTGGAGTCGGACCAGTAAGCTTCGAGGGCCGCACGAGCAGTGACGAAAGCATAGTTGTTGCCTCTGAAGGTCCCGGTGTGTGCGCCCGGGGCCCAGACATCAAGTTCAGGCTTGATGAGAATAAGGGCCATTGGGGTTCCGATCGCCGACAAAGATTTGGACAGGGTAACGATGTCCGGCACAATTGCAGCCGCTTCGAAACTGAAGAAACTGCCCGCGCGACCGACCCCGGCCTGGATGTCATCGAGGATCATCAAGATTCCGTGCCGCGACGTTAGCTCGCGCAGCCGTTGCAGCCAAGTAACGCTCGCAGCATTGATGCCGCCTTCACCTTGGATCCCTTCCAGGATCACCGCGGCAGGTTTGTCGAGGCCACTGTTGGGGTCATTGAGAAGCTTTTCGAAGTAATCGATTGTGTCAACTGACGCCCCCAGGTAGCCTTCGTATGGCAACGATGTCACATGGGCGAGGGGAAACCCGGCAGCGGCCCGGTGCTCCTTGTTTCCCATCGCTGCCAATGCTCCAGCGCTTTCCCCATGGAACGAGTTGGTAAACGAGACGATGTTCGATCTCCCGGTCACCTGGCGAGCCAGTTTTAGACTCGCTTCGACCGCGTTCGTACCTGTGGGGCCGGGAAACTGTAATTTGTATGTCAGACCACGAGGCTTGAGAATGTATCGCTCGAAAGCTTCGATGAAGGCTTTCTTGGCCGTCGTGGCAAGGTCCAGCCCATGCACAATTCCGTCGCGCTCGATATAATCCAGCAGCGCCTTCTTGATGACGGGGTTGTTGTGCCCATAATTCAAAACGCCTGCACCGGCGAAAAAGTCGAGATATTCCCGACCGTCTGCAGCGATGAGAGTGGTCCCGACTCCGCGATCGAATAGGGCGGGGAAGGCGCGGACGTAGCTGCGCACCTCAGACTCCAGGCGATTGAAAACCGCGAGACCTGCATCCATTTCAGGTGCGAATTGCTTGCTCATAGGCGAACTCCTCAATCTGAAGCCTGCAAAGCCAGGCCTCTTCTGCTTTATGAAGTGGCGTGTAGGTGCCGTTGTGAGACAATAGCGCGCTACATTGGGCGCCTTGCGCAAATTCTGAGCGGCGGGATGCAGTAATTATGCGAAATTGCCGGCAGGTTGCATAAGGCCGGCGGTTTGTGTGGCTGCGGTGACGATTTTTCCCAACCACCTCAAGACGGCTGCATTTGATGCAGCAACCGGGGCAGGCGAACCTAGCGCTCGATTCCCTATACACAGATGAGACTCTTGGCAGCGTGAGCCAACGAATGGAAGCCGAAGCGCGGAAATAGAGGTCCCCCCTATCATCATCGTCCAGTCGGCTTAGCGTTTAAGTTCCGAGACGTTTCCTCGGCCGAACTGGGCGCAAGGCCTCGGCTTTTGACCGTCGGCTGCCATTGTCAGTTGGGCGATGGTGGACAGCACTCTTCGGCCAATGGCTATAACTGACGTCGAGGACGATAGCCGACTTTGGTCCCATGCCTGGCCTGATCGTTTGGGCTTCCGTCTGCGCGGGGTTGAGGCTACAGTCGAGTGCATATCGCAGTTTTTCTGCGCAAATTGCAGCTATTCCGGAGAATGACCATGGAATTGGATCGGATAGATCTGAAAATCTTAAGCGCTGTTCAGCGCAACAATCGCCAAACAACGGAAGAATTGGGCCAACTGGCCGGTATATCGCCCACGGCCTGTCAGCGGCGATTGAAGCAGTTGCGACAAATTGGCGTAATTGAGGCTGATGTTGCAATCGTGTCGCCTGAGGCGGTGGGCAGGTCCCTGATGATGCTGGTCTTGGTCGACATTGAGCGCTATCGTTCCGACGTCATCGATCGCTTCAAGCAGTCTCTACAGAAGGCGCCTGAAGTAATGAGCGCGTATGCGGTCACCGGTAACGCCGATTTCGTTCTCCTTCTCTCCGTGCGTGACTTGGCAGAGTACGACGCATTCTCGAGGCGTTTCTTCTTTGATAGCCCGGCTGTTAGAAATTACAGCACGATGATTGTGATGGATCGCACGAAGGTAACCTTGGCGGTGCCAATCGATGTATAGAACGCGCAATCTTACGCGCATTCAACAACTGGTTGATCCGATTCACCGATGACTGGCGCAAGGGTCAGCCGCCTTGCCCGCCGGCCATGATTGGGACGGGAGTTTTCGTACCGCTAAAGCGGCGATGGAGCGCAAGGCGAAGCATCATTCTGCTCCTTACAACGGCCTCGTCAGCGCGATGCTGCAAAAGCACTTCTGGACCTACCGGGCTGCATTCTGATGTATCTCGCGATAGGTTTGTCCCCTTCAGTCGCGATGCGCTTTGTCCACTTAAGTCACGACGCTCCGGCATCGCCTTCAGCCCTGATGGACTGCTGGCAAGGTCATGTTTAAACGTTCCGCCCCGTTGGGAGGCCGCCATAATGCGAATCTCTTAAGAATGCGCTGATTTCCTGCGTCCTGCAAGATAATTGCGCGTTTTTGCTTGCTCGCCGTCTGCTAGATTTTTGCCCGACTCAGACATTTGCGAGTTTGCGTGGTTTTCGATTATATCGTCGTGGGTGGTGGCTCCTCTGGATGCGTGATGGCGAGCAGGCTCTCCGCCTATGGCGCTCGCGTGCTGCTCATTGAAGCTGGCCCTGATACGCCGCCGAATGCCATTCCTGACGACATCCAGGATGGCGACCCAACGCGTGCTTACCTTAATCCCGGTTATCGATGTCAGTCACTCCACGCGACAACGGTGCGAGGTGGCCGCAAGCCTGTCCATTACGAACAGGCGCGCGTCATGGGTGGCGGCTCCAGCATCAATGCCCAAGTCGCCAACCGCGGCGGGCCCGGAGATTACGATGAGTGGGCCTCAAGCGGTGCAACGGGCTGGGGTTGGGAAGACGTGCTGCCCTACTTCCGTCGTCTAGAATGCGATTTGGATTTCGGCGGGGAATTTCATGGCACGAACGGCCCCTTGCCAATCAAACGTGTGCGCCAATCAGACTGGTCGGGCTTCATCCGGGCAATCTCCGATGCTTACGATGCTTTGGGGCTTCATTTCAGGCCAGACTTCAATGGTGCATTCGGTGATGGCTATTCAGTTGTCCCATTGACCAACCGCAATGGTCATCGGGTCTCCTCCGCGATGGCGTACTTACCCGAAACCGTCCGCTCTCGCCGCAATCTAACGATTTTATCCGAAACGACAGTTGCGCGGCTGACCTTTTTGGGAACAACGGTAACGGGGGTCGAGACGGAGAACAAATCGGGCGTGCAATCGTATAGCGCTTCTTGCGTTATCCTGTGCGCAGGAGCACTCCATTCACCCGCCATATTGATGCGCTCCGGGATCGGCCCCGCGAAGGAATTAGTACAATTCGGAATCCCTATCGTTGCAGATTTGAAAGGTGTGGGCCAGAATCTTCAGGAACACCCCACGATTTGCGTTTCGGCCTATTTGAAGCCGGCCGATCGCTTGTCACCCGGCGTGAGCGAATATATTCAGATGCACGCCCGCTACTCGTCGGGTTACGAAGGCTGCCCGTCGACCGATATGGCAATATCGACTGTTGCCAAATCATCCTGGCACCCGCTGGGGAGGCGCCTCGGCACTCTCGCCGTGTGGGTCAATCGCAGCTACTCGACGGGAACTGTGGCGCTCAAGGGGAGTTCGCATAAAATATAGCCGGAGGTCGATGTCAACTGGTTGAGCGACAATCGGGACGCCGAGCGCCTCAAGCAGGGCTTTCGCTTCATAGTCCGCCTGCTGCAGCAAGATTCGCTGTCCTCTGTGGCGCTGGACCCGTTTCCGTCAGCGTTGAATGCGCGAGCGAAGCTGGTGAGCAAGGTCACAAGCCCAAACTATGCACTCACGTCATTTCTGGCGCTGCTCATGGACGCGTCGCCGCGGCTGCGCCGTGGGCTGATTAGGCGCGTCATAACGGATGGGGATAGCATTTCCGATCTCGTCAACGACGAGAAACATCTGGATCGGTATATTCGCCAGAACGTCATCCCAAGTTGGCATCCGACGTCGACCTGCAGGATGGGGGCAGCCGCGGATCCTGGCGCTGTGACCGATCCGTCGGGACGCGTTCATGGTATTTTGGGTTTGAGGATCGCCGACGCTTCCGTCATGCCATTTTGCCCTCGGGCGAACACAAACATTCCGACGATTATGGTGGCTGAGAAATTGGCCGACACAACCTTGAGAGACGGCATACGGAGCTA
>NZ_RZRW01000002.1:36853-43503 GCF_003998745.1 Mesorhizobium sp. M7A.F.Ca.US.014.04.1.1
TTTTGGGTTTGAGGATCGCCGACGCTTCCGTCATGCCATTTTGCCCTCGGGCGAACACAAACATTCCGACGATTATGGTGGCTGAGAAATTGGCCGACACAACCTTGAGAGACGGCAGACGGAGCTAGGCCAGGCGGCATGTACATTCTGCCGGAGCGCTGCCGCAATGTGGTGTTCACCGAGCCGCTTGCTAAGTTCACCGAAGCCCTGCTCATGCCGAATGGCAATCCCAAAAGACCAGCACTCCTTTGACGATATTCGTGATAAGGGCCTAACGCTGGTCACCACCGCCGGTTCCGACACGGTCACGACCGCCAAAGACGCGGGCATTCCGGAGGATCGTGTCATGCAGGTCGCCGGCCAGGCCGAATTCTTGCAGGCAGTGAAGGTCGGCCGCGCGGCGGCGGGGTCGCTAAACTACTTCACGGTAAGGAGCTCGCTGACAAGGTCGACAGCGTTGAAATGGCAGATCCGTTCACCCCGCCGGCTGGGAAGGCCGGCTACCCAAGTCTCGCCTTCCTGCCCAATCAGCAGGCGGTCGATGCCTTCAACGAGGTATTGAATACTTATATCGGCTCCGACCAAATGATGCAGTCGGTCAAAATACGGCTACACCAAAATCAATCTGCCGGACGGCACCAAGACCGGCGACCTGTGCAAGGGTTGAAATCTTGCGGGGAATGCCACCCATGCACCTAAAAGGCTCCCGGCCGCAGTGGCTGGGCGACGACAGAGCAAAGTGACAAGACGCGAGGCTCCGGGGTGCCGATTTCCGGTATTCAGACGAGATAGTTCGGCAACGTGGCATGTGAGGCTGCTACGCTCAGGAGTGAGCAATGGCAGTCCATCTCGCATGTCGCAATGCCGACCTGATGCCCCTCCTTTTGCCGAGGAACCGATGATCACCAAGCATCGCGTATCGGTTGATGGTGTCGAGACATCGTACTGCGAGAACGGAGCTGGTAGGCCGATTGTTTTCCTGCAGGGGGCGGGCTTCCGTGCAGAGGCTAAGAGTTCCTTTGTTCGGCAGCTGAACGGGCTATCCGATCAATTTACGGTAGTAGCGATTGATCAACTCCATTTTGGGGGAACGGATTATCCTGCTGACTGCAAATACATTAACCGGCTCGGTCGTGTGAATCATGTAATTAGCTTCCTCCAACAACTGGGTTTGAAGCAGATCACGCTAGTCGGCCATTCAGAAGGATCATTCGTCGACGCGCGGGTCGCGATCGTGCGTCCCGATCTTGTTTCTAAGCTTGTCCTGCTGACCGCTAACTCCGTGTCGCCGGCGTTCGGAGATGACCGTGACGAAGCTTGGCTGGAGGCCTGCCGGCAGGCTTACGGCTGTTCCGGCCCGATGCCGAGCGAAGAGGAATACATCACCGCACGGCGGAAAAGCTGCCGCGCCCACGGGCAGGATGTGGAATGCGCCGAGCGAGAAGCCTATCGGCGGGCCGCGGCTCGGGGACAATGGGAGATCTGGCAGAGATTGCCGGAAGACGAGACAAACCTGCATCGTTATCCACTGCTGCAGCAGAAGTATATCTTCCCCTACCTTGATCAGCTTCAGGCCCAGACGTTGATCATCTGGTCCAAGAACGACCCTACCGCGACGCCGGAGCAAGGGATCAACCTGGCGAAGCTGATCAGGAATTCAGATTTCCATCTGCTCAATAATGCCGGCGATTCCGTCCAGGTTGATCCGGAGCGAAGCCGTGAACAGACTCATCCGTCAATGGCACGAATGATCAACTGTGACGGGAACAATGCTCGGGCCAGCGTCTCCGAGGCGAATCTCTCAGCGGCGTGTCGCATACGACGAACTTGTGCCCTGCCATGGCAACAAGGGCATAGCCCAGGCGGTGGCGCCCATCCAACCGGGCAGGGCAGGAGTCATGCAAGACGTGGTGTGCCTCAGTTGGCCATACCACAGCTCGCGATTGTTCACTTCCAACGAACCACGGGGATGACGGAAATGTGCGTATGCACCCAAAAATCACCGAATTTCTGCGAATAACTTGCATTTCTCGCACAAAGCACCACAGCTGCGCTGCTACGCTCACGAAGCATGCACAAGTGGCGTAGCAAAGGATCGACTGGAGGAATCTATACCTAAGTGGGGACCCTGCAGCTCACACGATGATGGGAACCGCCGGACTACAAGCTCAACAAATGATGCAATGGTCTTTTCCCGAGGCATATCGGGAGACCATCGGCGATGCGAAAACGGAGGACTAACCAGTGGTCAAGTGGAAACTCGACGAATGCTTTAAGGCTGCAATCTTGAAGAGGATTGCCGCGCTCGGCCTGGCGGCGATGACAATCTCGTCCTTTGCCGGTTCGGCCTCGGCGGAGTCGCTGCTCGATAAGATTAAGAACGGAGAAACGATCCGTCTTGGCTTCACCAA
This sequence comes from Mesorhizobium sp. M7A.F.Ca.US.014.04.1.1, assembly GCF_003998745.1. Classification (NCBI taxonomy): domain Bacteria; kingdom Pseudomonadati; phylum Pseudomonadota; class Alphaproteobacteria; order Hyphomicrobiales; family Phyllobacteriaceae; genus Mesorhizobium; species Mesorhizobium sp. M7A.F.Ca.US.014.04.1.1. Next base: position 39,265 of record NZ_RZRW01000002.1, read on the forward strand.
TGAGCCTCCCAGTGCCTATCCTGGTGCGAACAACGAGCCGCTTGGCCTGGTCAATGTGATGACACTGGACGTTCTGAGAAAGATGGGAACGACCAAAATCGAGCCGGTCGTAACCGATTGGGGTTCCCTTGTCCCGGGCCTCCAGGCTGGTCGCTTTGACATCATCACGGGCGGCATGTGGATTAAGCCGGAGCGGTGCCGCAACGTCCTGTTCAGCGAACCGATCGCATCGAGCAATGATTCGATGATCGTGCCGAAGGGCAATCCGGAAGCGCTGCATTCCCTCCATGACGCTCAGAAGAAGGGGCTTACCCTGGCCATCATGACGGGTACCACCGCAGTCGAGCAGGCGAAGAAATTAGGTTTCCCTGACGACAAGGTTATGCAGGTCGCCGGACCGCCCGAGGTCGTACAGGCTGTAAAGGCCGGCCGCGCCGCTGCCGGCTCGCTCTATAGTCTGAACGCGACGACTCTTGCCGAGCAGGATCCCAGCATTGAGGTGGCTGACCCGTATACCCCGCCGGGACCGAATGAACATCCCGCCATAGCCTTCCCGCTCAGCGAACAGGCTGCGGTAGACGCGTTCAATGCTGTGTTGAAAGACTATATTGGCTCTGACGAAATGATGGCCGCGGTCGGCAAATATGGTTACACCAAACGCGATCTCCCGGATGGCAGCAAGACCGCTGATCTTTGCAAGGGCTGAAGCTATGCGTCTGACCGCTCCCCGGCCCTTGGCCGGTAGGCGGTCAGTGGGGAGGGCATATGAGTAAGGTCGATCTCAGCTTTATCTTTGCCGTGCTCACCAAGGGCGTCATGACTACGGTCATCGTCACTCTTGGCGCCTGCGTCGTAGCGATCGTCCTTGGGCTTTTCGTGGGCCTGACCCGAGTCTCTCCCCGTCGGCAGTTGCGCTGGTTCAGTATCGCCTACATCGAATTCTTCCGCGGGACGTCCATGCTGGTTCAGCTCTACTGGTGGTTCTTTGTATTGCCGATTTTCGGTATTTTCCTGTCGCCGTGGACTGTCGGAATTTTGGGGATCGGAATGAATGCCTCTGGCTACGCAGCCGAGTATGTCCGCGCCGCCATTCAGGCCGTTGATAGGGGCCAGTATGAGGCATCTACAGCGCTCAATTTTTCGCGGCTCACCATGATGCGGCGTATTATCCTCCCACAGGCAATGCGCGCCATGCTGCCGACCTGGGGTAACATGCTCATCGATGTGCTTAAGGGTAGCTCGCTCGTCTTCTTCATCACCATTCCCGAATTTACTAGCGCCGCCAAGCAGGCGGCCGACGCAACTGGCGATTATATGCTGTTCTTTGCGGTTGCACTATTCGGTTATTACATCATCGCGCGCGCCCTCATCACTCCTTTCGTGCGCTGGCTGGAACGCCGCGTCTCGCGCGGTTTCGTTCGGGAGCAGGTGGCTTGAAGATCTGGGATTGGTCTTACGTATGGGAGGCTTTCCCATATCTCTATCAGGGAGCGATCGTCACCATTGAGGCTACGCTGCTCGGGTTTGCGATCGCGCTGATATTGGGTCTTGTCTTCGCGATGATTCGCCAGTCGCCAAACCGCTACGTCTCGACCACCATGGCGGAGATCGTGGAGTTTATCCGTTCAACGCCCTTGCTGCTGCAGTTGTTCTTTGTCTATTTCGTTGGTCCGCAGATCGGAATCTTCATTCCTGCCTGGACGGCGGGAGTTGGCGTGCTGGGGATCCACTATGCAGCCTATTGTTCCGAAGTCTTCCGCGGCGGCATCGAGAATGTGGATGGCGGCCAGTGGGAGGCCTGTACGGCACTAAACCTTTCGCGAACGCGGACCTGGCGAACAATCATTCTGCCGCAGGCGATCCCGCCCATGGTGCCAGCTCTGGGCAATTACTTCATCGGCATGTTCAAGGACACGCCGGTCCTGGCGGCAATCTCGATCTTCGAGATGCTGCAGCAGGCGAAAAATTTCGGGGGCAATAACTATCGATACATAGAAGCGATCACTATGTGCGGCTTCTTCTACTACGTGTTCAGCTTGGTTGCTTCCGCTATCGTGCAGTCGGTCCGCGTCTGGCTCAACCGCCGCTACCATCTGCAATAGGGAGGCCTTATACTATGAGCGAATTTGTGCTTCGCTTCGAGGACGATCTCACGAAGCGCCCTAGGGCATCAGCCAGGCGGGACGAGCTTGACCTCGATATCAGGCGCAGCGAAAAAGTCATGAACGAACCCATAGTTCGCTTCGAGAACGTCACAAAGCGCTACGGCGCGTTGACGGTGCTGGACGAACTCAATCTCGAGATCGCACGCAACGAGAAGGTGTCCATCATTGGTCCGTCCGGCTCGGGCAAGACCACCGTTCTGCGCATGCTGATGACGCTTGAGCACATCAACGGGGGGGTGATATGGGTCGACGGTGAACCGTTGACGCATACGCAGAAGAACGGCCAAATAGTGCCGGCGAGCGAGCGTCATCTCCGTCGCGTGCGTGCCAAGATCGGTATGGTGTTCCAGCACTTTAACCTGTTCCCGCATATGACTGCTCTGCAGAACTGCATGGAGGCGCCGATCTCCGTCCTTGGGCTCTCGAAGAAGGAGGCGGAGGCCCGAGCGGCAGAGCTGCTCGACTTGGTGGGCCTCGGCGACAAGAAGAACCATTTCCCGATCCAGCTTTCCGGGGGCCAGAAGCAACGCGTGGCGATCGCTCGGGCGTTGGCCATGCGGCCCAAGGTGATGCTGTTTGACGAGGTGACATCAGCGCTTGACCCGGAACTGGTTGGAGAGGTGCTCAACGTCATCCGCAAGCTCAGCGCCGAACATGACCTCACAATGCTGATGGTCACGCACCAGATGGGCTTTGCCAAGGAGTTCTCCGATCGCGTGTGCTTCTTTTCTGGCGGTAAGATTGTCGAGCAAGGCCCGCCCAGCCAGCTTTTAGGCAATCCGCAAAACGAGCGAACGCAGCAGTTTCTCAATGCGGTGCTGGAGACGAGGTGAGTTGCGGGTTGTGCCGCTAGTTGAGTTATCCCGTGGGTGGCTTCCGGGCAGGAACTGGTCCGTTCGGAGCAGGCTGCCCTGCGACGAACCTACGCGCGGTTTTTCAGGGCCGGGTTGATGTCGAGGTTACTGCCCCAGTTCATTCAGGACTGCATAACTAGGATCGTCCGGTCCAAGCCCCAGATTGGTCGAGTTAGGTAAATAGCGCTGCCCGTTCGGCAGTTGCGAGCTTGAAGATCTGATGTGCGTTCAATCTGCCATTCAGGGCATCTGGGCTCTGGAAAGTGCCCTAACACGATTGTCTGACGGCGGACGCAAACCCGGTATCCTACAGGCCCGGGGAGGGTCGCACAAGCGTTCTGCGGTTTCCCAGTTTTTACGGCTTTCATGCGAATGCACCAAAACAATGCCGACTTACTGCGCCTGGAAAGGCATGTTTCTCTGAAACAGCCGTTTCGACGCTGTTAAATTCGTGCATTCAGAGAGAACCTGTATCGCGCAGGTGATGGGCATTTGCTGCCGAAATCACCATCTTAGCTGCTTCCAGAAGAAGGATGCTTCCGTGACAACTCAACAAAGGGCCCTCGGAATTATTGGGCTGGAGATCGGACTTCCGCCTCGTGAATTTCCGCCACCGCAACCGGAGTCGGTCTTCAACCCGGCAACTTTCGACTTCCCAATTATAATAGAGACCGCGGCCGGGGCTTTGGAGGAGAGGGTCATTCCCGGTGATGCTTCTCTCGAGCCGGCCTACATTGCAGCTGCCAGGCGGTTGGTCGAGCGCGGAGCAGTCGCGATAACCGGGGACTGCGGGTTCAGTATCCGGTACCAGGCTGCAGTGGCCGCGTCTGTCGAAGTCCCGGTGGCCATGTCGAGCCTGCTACTGGCGCCCACGCTACTCCGGCAGCTTCCAGCTGACGCAAAGCTCGCCGTTGTGGCCGCAGACTCAAGACACTGCGGCAAAGAGCTGCTGGGCATAGATTCATCCGCAGAGGCAAGAGTAGTCATCGGCGGCATTGAAGGTGACGCGTGGCCGGCTGGTGTTGTTGAAATGGAGTCGGAGGTTGCAGCCTGTGTCGCGCGACTTGGCGCCGCACATCCGGGGATTGCCGCCCTCCTATTTGAATGTACATTGTTCCCGATGGTGACGTCAGCAATCCGTCGTAGGACAGGACTGCCCATCTATGACGCCGCGACCCTTTATCGGATGACATTCGCGTCCGTGGCTTGACCGCTTGGAG
>NZ_RZRW01000301.1:0-7119 GCF_003998745.1 Mesorhizobium sp. M7A.F.Ca.US.014.04.1.1
GATCAGCGCCAGCGCCGGTTGGCCGTCGTCGCCTAGCCTCGTTTCATTGCGGGAACGCCGATCTTTGTTTTCGCCGCCCCGATGCCATAGGCAAGCCACAGCCGGGCATACCGGCCTGAAGCCGGTCTTGCCTTCAGAAACTCGAAACCTCAGACGATCCGCAGGCGCCTAAAGCGTCCGCCTTGCGCTGAACTGATGGTAGGCCCACAGAACAACCACCGCCCCGATGACGGCAACGATCAGGCTGTAGATGTTGAGACCGGTGACGCCTGATGCGCCGAAGGCACTGAAGATCAGCCCGCCGACAATGGCGCCGACGATGCCCAGCACGATATCCATTATGACACCCTGGCCGGTCTTGTTGACGATCTTGCTGCCTATGAAGCCGGCGACCACGCCGAGAATGATCCAGCTGATGATACCCATTTTTTCCTCTCCATCCCCTCGCCAGCCGAACATTTTCATATGATTGTCAAAACCTCAAGCCAGCTTGAAATTCCGCCCGAATGCTTCATTGTTGAGGAGGGGTCGGGCCTTGGTCGCTATGGAGGATCCACGATGGGACTTTTTGACAACGCCGTTCCCGGCGGCAACATCACCAAACCTCTGATGATCGCACTCGGCGCATTGCTGGTCGGCAAGATGCTGAGCGGCAGAAGTGCCGAAGAGCCGGAACAGTCTCCCGTGCCCGCTCCGACCGCCCCCGTCCCGACGGAAACCACATCCGCCGACGGTGGCCTGCTGGGCGGCCTGGGCGGACTGCTCGAAAAGCTCCGGGACGCCGGTCACGGCAACACCGCGGACTCCTGGGTCGGAACCGGCCAGAACCAGTCGATCAACGCCAACGATCTTGGCGCCGCGATCGGACCGCAGATCATCCGCGAGATCGCGCAACGGACCGGACTGGACGAGCAGGAACTGCTCAAGCAACTGTCCACCGCCCTGCCCGGCATCGTCGACAAGCTGACGCCGAATGGCCAGGTGCCGCAGCAGCACCAGGTCGCATCCGCGTTCAACAGCTGACGCGGCGCAGCCACGACAATTGGAGCGCTGCGCTTCGTGCGCAGTGCTTCGGCTTGCCGGTGATGGGATGAGTGTCTGGAGCGGGTAGCGGGAATCGAACCCGCATATTCAGCTTGGAAGGCTGCTGCTCTACCACTGAGCTATACCCGCGCCTTACCTGAAGTACCGGATTCATCCGAAAAGCGCCATGCACTTTTCGGTCCGATTCTTGTCGCGTTTCAGGGCTTCCGGGCCGGCAGTGGTGGAGAGGGTTGGATTCGAACCAACGTAAGCTAAGCTAACGGATTTACAGTCCGTCCCCTTTAACCACTCGGGCACCTCTCCAGTCTGCCGCCGGAGCCATGCAACGAGGCATTCACGCCGATCCGGACCCGAGTTATGTGTTCTCCGAAACCAGCGCAGCGCCTTATGGCGGCAAGGCCATTGGGTGTCAACCGCGCAGCCAGCGTTTTTCGATGTTGTTCGCCGGCTGTGACGGCGGGCCATATCCTTGGCCGGAGGACACCGCTATAGAAGCCAGCCATGAGCGATAAAACCAACACCCCCAAAGACACCCATTACGCCAAGCTGCGCCGCGCCTATCGCGACGAGAAAAGCGGCGGCGCGCCGGCGTTCCGGCCTCGACAGCCGGTTCCGCCGGGCGAAAATGCCGCGGACGGACTGGTGCGGCTCTACGGCCTGCACACGGTTCGCGCCGCACTCGACAATCCGCGCCGCAAGATCAGGAAGATGCTGGTGACGCGCAATGCGGCCGAGCGCCTCGAAATCGCCGATCTCGCCGCCCTGCCCTTCAAGACGGAACTGGTCGAACCCAGGGATATCGACAAGATCACAGGGTCGGATGCCGTGCATCAGGGTGTGCTGATCGAGGCCGAGCCGCTTAAAGCCAAGCGGCTCGATGCGCTTGGTGACGCGAATCTGGTGCTGGTGCTCGACCAGATCACCGACCCGCACAATGTCGGCGCCATCCTGCGCTCGGCGGTCGCCTTCGGCGCCGGCGCGCTGATCACCACGGCCCGCCACAGCCCGCAGGAATCGGGCGTGCTGGCGAAATCCGCCTCGGGCGCGCTGGAGCACATCGACCAGATCGAGGTGAAGAACCTCGCCGAAGCGCTCGGCCAGCTGCACGAGGCCGGCTTTCGCACCATCGGGCTTGATTCGGACGCGCCGGCCGAACTCGAAAAGAGCTTTGCCGGAGAAAAGATCGCCCTGGTGCTGGGCGCCGAAGGCAAAGGCCTGCGCCAGAAGACCCGCGAGACGGTGACCACGCTGGCGCGGCTCGACATGCCCGGCGCCATCCATTCGCTCAACGTATCGAATGCCGCGGCGATCAGCCTTTACGTGGCACGGGCATTTTTGAAGCGCGGCTAAGCCAAAAACATCTCGAAACGAGAAACGGGTTCCGGCCATAGACGCCGGAACCCGTTCTTCGATGGGCCAGGAGTTGGCGGCTTGGGAACGTTGCGCCGCCCTCTCCTGACCTATGCCGCTTTGCCCCGGGTGCCGGCTGCCTCGCTGCCGACCTCGAAATCGGCCATCCTCTCCAGCGCCCTGACCAGGGCCGAATGATCCTCCTTGGCGCCGCCATTGGCCGCGCAGGCGTTGAACAGCTGCTGCGTGGTCGACGTGTTGGGCAGCGACACGCCGAGCGCTTTCGCGCCCTCCAGCGCGAGGTTCAGATCCTTCTGGTGCAGTTCGATCCGAAAACCCGGGGCGAAGGTGCGCTTGACCATACGCTCGCCATGCACTTCCAGAATGCGCGAAGCCGCCAGCCCGCCCATCAGCGCCTGCCTGACCTTGGCCGGATCCGCGCCGGCTTTCGAAGCAAAAACAAGCGCTTCGGCGACGGCTTCAATGGTCAGCGCGACGACGATCTGGTTGGCCACCTTGGTGGTCTGGCCAACGCCGTTGGGCCCGACCAGGGTGATGTTCTTGCCTATCTTCTCGAACACGGGCTTGGCGCGCTCGAAGGGTTTCTCCTCGCCGCCGACCATGATGGTGAGCGACGCCGCCTTGGCGCCAACCTCGCCGCCCGAGACCGGCGCGTCGAGATAGTCGCAGCCTAGATCGTTGATTTTCCTGGCAAAAATCTTGGTCTCGATCGGTGAGATCGAGCTCATGTCGATGACCAGCTTGCCTTTGGTCAGACCGGACGCGACGCCGTTCTCGTGAAACAGCACATCGGCGACCTGCGGTGTGTCGGGCACCATCAGAATGATGATGTCGGCGGCCTTCGCCACGGCAGCATGGCCGGTGACTGACGTTAGGCCCTTGGCGACGAGATCGGCTGAGAGTTGCGATCGATGGTCGCTGGCTATGATCCTGTAGCCCGCGTCCAACAGGTGCCCCGCCATCGGTGCGCCCATGATGCCGAGGCCGATGAAGCCGATGGTTTCCATTTTGGTTCTCCAGTTGCTTGTGTGAAACGCCCCCTCATCCGGCCGCTAGCGCGGCCATCTTCCCCCGAGGGGAGAAGAGAAGCCGACGTTGGTGCCTGTCTCTTCTCCCCACCGGGGAGAAGGTGGCCCGAAGGGCCGGATGAGGGGGCGCGGCGTTGGCTAGGCCGCAGCACTTCCCTGCCCGGCTAATGCTTGAAACCACCCCAGCCCAGCCTCCGTCCCGGCCTTCGGCTTGTATTCCGCCCCGATCCACCCGGAATAGCCGATGCGGTCGATGTGCTCGTACAGGAAGGGAAAATTGATCTCGCCCGTCCCCGGCTCGTGACGGCCTGGATTGTCCGCAAGCTGGATATGCGCGATGCGGTCGAGGTTTACCTCGATGGTACGGGCGAGATCCCCCTCCATGATCTGCATGTGATAGATGTCGTATTGCAGGAACAGGTTCTTCGACCCGACACGGTCGATAAGCGCCAACGCCTGATCGGTATAATTGAGAAAAAAGCCCGGGATATCGCGCGTGTTGATCGGCTCGATCAGCAGCCTGATGCCGGCCTGCTCCAGCTTTTCCGCCGCGAAGGCAAGGTTTTCGGCAAAGACGTCCTCCAGCACCTTGCGGTCGGCGCCGGTGGGCACGATGCCGGCTAGGCAATTGACCTGCTGGCAGCCGAGCGCCTGCGCGTAGGTGATCGCCTTGGCGATGCCCTGGCGGAATTCCGGCACGCGGTCCGGCAGCACGGCAATGCCGCGTTCGCCCTTGCCCCAGTCGCCGGCCGGCAGGTTGAACAGCACCTGGGTCAGGCCGTTCTTCTTCAGCCGGGCGGCGACGACATCGGGCGCATGGTCATAGGGGCCGATATATTCGACGCCCTTGAAGCCGGCGCGGGCGGCGGCATCGAAACGGTCGAGGAACTCATGCTCGCCAAAGAGCATCGAAAGATTGGCTGAAAAACGCGGCATTCTTTTTCTCCTTTTCTCCGCCAAGCCTAATCCAGCATGACGATCGACGTCGGCGCATCTTCGTGGCTCTCGGCAAGCTCCTCGAATTCGGTGATCTTGTCGATCTCGGTGCCCATCGAGATGTTGGTGACGCGTTCGAGGATGAATTCGAGGACAACCGGAACCCGGTGTTCTTTCATCAACCGCTGCGCCTCCTTGAAGGCACCGGCGAACTCTTCCGGCTTGCGCACCCTGACCGCCTTGCAGCCCATCGCCTCGGCGACGGCAACATGGTCGACGCCATAGCCGGCCTCGGGATCGCCTGCCCGGTTGATGTTCTCGAAGGCAAGGTCGACCTCGAAGTCCATCGAGAAACCCCGCTGCGCCTGGCGGATCAAGCCGAGATAGGCGTTGTTCACGACGACATGGAGATAGGGCAGCTTGTGCTGTGCACCGACCGCCAGTTCCTCGATCATGAACTGGAAATCATAGTCGCCCGACAGCGCCACGATGGTGCGGTCGGGATCGGCGGCGCGCACGCCAAGGGCAGCCGGCAAGGTCCAGCCGAGCGGGCCGGCCTGGCCGCAATTGATCCAGTTGCGCGGCTTGTAGACATGCAGGAACTGCGCCCCGGCGATCTGCGACAGGCCGATCGTGGTGACATAGGTGACGTCGCGGCCGAACGCCTTGTTCATCTCCTCATAGACACGCTGCGGCTTCAGCGGCACCTGGTCGAAATGCGTCTTGCGCTTCATCGTCTTCTTGCGAGCCTGGCATTCCTTCGCCCAGCCGGACCAGTCGCGCAGTCTGCCTGCCGTCTTCCACTCGGTGGCGACGTCGAGCAGCATCTTCAGCGCAGCACCAGCATCCGAAACGACGCCGAGATCCGGCGCGAAGACACGGCCGATCTGCGTCGGCTCGATGTCGACATGGATGAATTTTTTGCCCTTGGTATAGACATCGACGGAGCCGGTGTGACGGTTGGCCCAGCGGTTGCCGATGCCGAAGACGAAATCGGCTTCCAGCATCGTCGCATTGCCATAGCGGTGCGAGGTCTGCAGCCCGCACATGCCGGCCATCAGCCGGTGGTCGTCGGGGATCGCGCCCCAGCCCATCAAGGTCGGGATGACCGGCACGCCTGAAATCTCGGCGAATTCGATCAGCAAATCCGACGCATCGGCGTTTATGATGCCGCCGCCGGCGACGATCAGCGGCTTTTCGGCGGCGTTGAGCATCGTCAACGCCTTTTCGGCCTGGGCGCGCGTCATGGCCGGCTTGAACGGCGTCAACGGCTCATAGGCATCGATGTCGAATTCGATCTCGGCCAGCTGGACGTCGACCGGCAGGTCGATCAGCACCGGACCCGGCCGCGACGAGCGCATCAGGTGAAAGGCCTTCTGCAGCGCCATGGGGACGAGATAGGGCTCCATGACCGTGACCGCCCATTTGGCGACCGGCGCGGCAATGGCTGATATGTCGACGGCCTGGAAATCCTCCTTGTTCAGCCGCGCCCGCGGCGCCTGGCCGGTGATGCACAGGATCGGAATGGAATCCGCAGCGGCCGAATAGAGCCCGGTGATCATGTCGGTGCCGGCCGGACCCGAAGTGCCGATGCACAGGCCGATATTGCCTGCCTTGGCCCGGGTAAAGCCTTCCGCCATGTGCGAGGCGCCCTCGACGTGACGGGCAAGCACGTGGCGGATCGTTCCCCTCGCCTTCAGCGCCGAATAGAACGGATTGATCGCCGCGCCCGGCACGCCGAAAGCGCAGGAAATGCCTTCCTTTTCGAGAACGAGAACCGCGGCATCGACAGCGCGCATCCTGGCCATTTTCCAGCCCTCCACGGGTTTGTCATTGTTGGATTGGCTGAGGATGCCAGCACGCCGGCTATTTTTCAATTTTTTCAGAATATTTTTTCATTTAGAGCAAACAACGGCTATATGCTGATTTTATTGGATTTTCCGTTTTCTAGGAATCCGGCCTGCGATTTTAGTGAAAAACTTTTTCATTGTGCATTTGGCGAGATCGGTCGAGAATGGCGCCATGGAAACCACGGAAAAACGCCAGCGCGGCCGGCCGCGCGCTTTCAATGGGCCCTCGGAGGCCAGTTCGGTGCAGTCGCTCGATCGGGCGCTGAGAATCCTGGCCATTGTCGCGGAAGGCAGCGGCCTGTCGCTGAGCGAGATATCGGCGCAGAGCGGGCTTGCCGCCTCCACCGCCTACCGCATGCTGACGACGCTGCAAAACCACGGAATGGTCGAATTCGACACATCAGACCAGCTGTGGTCGATCGGCGTCGAGACCTACCGTATGGGCGCGGCCTTCCTGCGCCGCCGCAAGCTGGTCGACCGCGCGCGTGTCGTCATGCAGGAGCTGATGGAGAGAACCGGCGAGACCGCCAATCTCGGCGTCGCCGAGGACGATTGCGTGGTCTTCGTCAGCCAGGTCGAGACGCATCAGGCGATCCGCGCCTTCTTCCGGCCGGGCACGCGCAGCCCCTTCCATGCGTCCGGCATCGGCAAGGCGGTGCTGGCGCATCTCGAGCCGGAGCGCGTCGGAACCATGCTGCGCAAGGCAGGCCTGCAGCGCTTCACCGACAGGACGCTGTCCGACATTTCGGCGCTTGCCCACGATCTGGCGCGGATCAAGCAGCGCGGCTGGTCGGTCGACGACGAGGAGCGGCACCCCGGCATGCGCTGCGTGGCAGCCGCCATCTTCAACGAATTCGGCGAGCCGATCGGCGGCGTTTCCGTGTCGGGAC
>NZ_RZRW01000302.1:0-7104 GCF_003998745.1 Mesorhizobium sp. M7A.F.Ca.US.014.04.1.1
GGCTGATGGCCATCCGCGCCGCGGAAATTTCCGCAATTCTGAAAGACCAGATCAAGAATTTCGGCAAGGAGGCCGAGGTCTCCGAAGTTGGACAGGTGCTGTCCGTCGGTGACGGTATCGCTCGTGTCTACGGCCTCGACAATGTCCAGGCCGGCGAGATGGTCGAATTCCCCGGCGGCATCCGCGGCATGGCGCTCAACCTCGAAGCCGACAATGTCGGCGTCGTCATCTTCGGCGCCGACCGCGACATCAAGGAAGGCGACATCGTCAAGCGCACCGGCGCCATCGTCGACGTTCCCGTCGGCCCAGGCCTGCTCGGCCGCGTCGTCGATGCGCTCGGCAATCCGATCGATGGCAAGGGTCCGATCAAGGCAGTCGAGCGCAAGCGCGTCGACGTCAAGGCGCCCGGCATCATTCCGCGCAAATCGGTGAACGAGCCGATGTCGACCGGCCTCAAGGCCATCGATGCGCTGATCCCGGTCGGCCGCGGCCAGCGCGAGCTGGTCATCGGCGATCGCCAGACCGGCAAGACCGCCATCATCCTCGACACGATGCTCAACCAGAAGTCGGTGCACGACAACGGCCCCGAGAAGGAAAAGCTCTACTGCGTCTACGTCGCCGTCGGCCAGAAGCGCTCGACCGTCGCGCAGTTCGTCAAGGTGCTGGAAGAGCGCGGCGCGCTCGAATACTCGATCATCATCGCCGCCACCGCTTCCGACCCGGCGCCGATGCAGTTCCTGGCGCCGTTCGCCGGCTGCACCATGGGTGAATATTTCCGCGACAACGGCATGCACGCGCTGATCAGCTATGACGATCTGTCGAAGCAGGCCGTCGCCTATCGCCAGATGTCGCTGCTGCTGCGCCGCCCGCCGGGCCGCGAAGCCTATCCGGGCGACGTGTTCTACCTGCACTCGCGCCTGCTCGAGCGCGCCGCCAAGCTCAACGACGATCTGGGCGGCGGGTCGCTGACCGCTCTGCCGATCATCGAGACGCAGGCCAACGACGTGTCGGCCTACATCCCGACCAACGTGATCTCGATCACCGACGGCCAGATCGTCCTCGAAACCAACCTGTTCTTCCAGGGCAGCCGTCCTGCGGTGAACGTCGGTCTATCGGTGTCGCGCGTCGGCTCGGCCGCGCAGATCAAGGCGATGAAGCAGGTTGCCGGCTCGATCAAGGGCGAGCTCGCGCAGTACCGCGAAATGGCGGCCTTCGCGCAGTTCGGCTCGGATCTCGACGCTGCCACGCAGCGCCTGCTCAACCGCGGATCGCGCCTGACCGAACTCCTGAAGCAGCCGCAGTTCTCGCCGCTGAAGACGGAAGAGCAGGTCGCGGTGATCTTCGCCGGCGTCAACGGTTATCTCGACAAGCTGCCGGTCAACCAGGTCGGCAAGTTCGAGCATGGCCTGCTCAGCCACATGCGTGCGGCCGGCAAGGACGTTCTCGACGCCATCCGCAAGGAAAAGGCACTGTCGGACGATCTGCGCGCCAAGCTGAAGGCCGAGATCGACGCTTTCGCCAAGACCTTCGCCTGAGCGAAGCGACAAGACGGGATCAGGTTTGAAGCATGCCTTCATTAAAAGACCTTCGTAACCGTATCGCCTCGGTCAAGGCGACGCAGAAGATCACCAAGGCGATGCAGATGGTCGCCGCGGCGAAGCTGCGCCGTGCGCAAGAGGCTGCGGAAGCGGCGCGCCCCTATTCGGAGCGCATGGGTTCCGTGCTGGCCAACATCACCCAGGCGATCGGCGGCGGTGGCGATGCCCCGGCGCTGATGACCGGCACCGGCAAGGATGATGTGCATCTGCTCGTCGTCTGCACCGCCGAGCGCGGCCTGTGCGGCGGCTTCAATTCGCAGATCGCCCGTCTTGCCCGCGACCACATCCGCAAGCTTTTGGCCGACGGCAAGCAGGTCAAGATCATCTGCGTCGGCAAGAAGGGTTTCGACATCCTGCGCCGCGACTACGCGTCGCTGATCATCGATCGCGTCGATCTGCGCGAGGTCAAGACACTCGGTTTCGTCAATGCCGATGCCATAGCCAAGAAGGTCATCCATCTCTTCAACGAGGGCGGCTTCGACATCTGCACGCTGTTCTATTCGCAGTTCAAGTCTGTGATCAGCCAGATCCCGACCGCGCAGCAGATCATTCCGGCGGGCGTTGCTTCGGCTCAGGCGGAAGTGACGGATGGCGGCAACGCTGTCTATGAATACGAACCGGAGCCGGGCGAAATCCTCTCCGATCTCATTCCGCGCAACATCTCGGTGCAGGTTTTCCGGGCACTGCTCGAAAACGCGGCCGGCGAGATGGGCGCCAAGATGAGTGCCATGGACAATGCGACGCGCAACGCCGGCGAGATGATCAACAAGTTGTCGATCACCTATAACCGCCAGCGGCAGGCGCAGATCACCAAGGAACTGATCGAAATCATTTCGGGCGCCGAGGCGCTCTAGGCGCGGTCCACGGGTTTTTTGCCCGCGACCGGACCGCGTGAGAAACAAAGGACGAAAAAGGGTAAAGACGATGGCGAAAGCAGCGACCCCCCAGAAGGCAGCCCCCAAGGCCGCAGCCGCGAAGGCAGCAGCCCCCGCGAAGGCGGCAAAGGCTCCAGCAGCAGCCGCGAAGGCGGCCCCGGCCAAGGCAGCAGCACCGGCGAAGGCCGCAGCTGCCAAGACATCGGCAGTGGCCAGCAAGGCAACCGGCGTTGTCGGCAAGGTCCGCCAGGTCATCGGCGCCGTCGTCGACGTGCAGTTCGGCGATCACCTGCCGGCGATCCTGAACGCGCTCGAGACGACCAATGTCGGCAACCGTCTGGTGCTCGAAGTCGCCCAGCACCTGGGTGAAAACACCGTGCGCTGCATCGCCATGGACTCGACCGAAGGTCTGGTTCGCGGCCAGGAAGTGCGTGACACCGGCGCGCCGATCACCGTGCCGGTCGGCCCGGGCATGCTCGGCCGCATCATCAACGTCATCGGCGAGCCGGTCGACGAAGAAGGCCCGGTCGACGCGATCGAAATGCGCTCCATCCACCAGCCGGCTCCGACCTATGTCGAGCAGTCGACGGAAGCACAGATCCTGATCACCGGCATCAAGGTGCTCGACCTCCTGGCTCCCTACGCCAAGGGCGGCAAGATCGGCCTGTTCGGCGGCGCCGGCGTCGGCAAGACCGTGCTGATCCAGGAACTGATCAACAACATCGCCAAGGCGCATGGCGGCTATTCGGTGTTCGCCGGCGTCGGCGAGCGCACCCGCGAAGGCAACGATCTGTATCACGAGTTCATCGAATCCGGCGTCAACAAGAAGGGCGGCGGCGAAGGCTCCAAGGCCGCGCTCGTCTACGGCCAGATGAACGAGCCGCCGGGCGCGCGCGCCCGCGTCGGCCTGACCGGCCTGACGGTTGCGGAGTATTTCCGCGACCAGGGCCAGGACGTGCTGTTCTTCGTCGACAACATCTTCCGCTTCACGCAGGCGGGTTCGGAAGTGTCGGCTCTGCTTGGCCGTATCCCGTCGGCGGTGGGCTATCAGCCGACGCTCGCCACCGACATGGGCGCGTTGCAGGAACGCATCACCACCACCACCAAGGGCTCGATCACGTCCGTGCAGGCGATCTACGTGCCCGCCGACGACTTGACCGATCCGGCGCCGGCGACCTCGTTCGCCCACCTTGACGCGACCACGACGCTGAACCGCGCCATCGCCGAAAAGGGCATCTATCCGGCGGTCGATCCGCTGGATTCGACCTCGCGCATGCTCGACCCGCTGGTCGTCGGCGACGAGCATTACGGCGTCGCGCGCCAGGTGCAGTCGATCCTCCAGCGCTACAAGTCGCTGCAGGACATCATCGCCATCCTGGGCATGGACGAGCTGTCGGAAGAAGACAAGCAGACCGTGGCCCGCGCCCGCAAGATCGAGCGCTTCCTATCGCAGCCCTTCTTCGTCGCCGAAGTGTTCACCGGCGCGCCGGGCAAGCTGGTCGACCTCGCCGACACCATCAAGGGCTTCAAGGGCCTCTGCAACGGCGACTACGATCACCTTCCGGAAGCTGCCTTCTACATGGTCGGCGGCATCGAGGAAGCGGTCGAGAAAGCACAGCGCCTCGCGGCTGAAGCGGCGTAATCAAGCGAATAGCGAATAGGGAGTAGCGAATAGGGAATATGGGCCGGCGAATTCTTCTTCTGACTACTCGCTGCTCGCTATTCGCTATTCGCTAAATTGATCATGGCTGAAGCTTTCAAGTTCGAACTGGTCTCGCCGGAGCGCCTGCTTGTTTCCGAGCAGGTTGAATCCGTCGTCATTCCGGGCGCCGAAGGCGAGATGACCGTGATGGCGCATCACGCGCCGGTCATGACCACGATCAAGCCGGGTGTCGTCACCGTGAAGACCGCAGCGGGCGGCGAAGAGCGCTATGTGGTGTTCGGCGGCTTCGCCGACATCGTTCCGGCCGGCTGCACGCTGCTGGCGGAATCGGCTGTCGCGGTGAAGGATGTCGACCGCGCCGATCTCGCGCGCCGCATCCAGGAAGCCAAAGAAGACGCCACTGATGCCAAGGACGACGAGGCTCGCAGCAAGGCGGAACAGTTCCTTAGCCAGCTCACCACGCTGGAAGGCGCCATCCTGCCGGCTTGAAATTCGGTTCGATGAAAGAGTAAAAAGCGGGGCCTTGCCTCGCTTTTTTGTTTAAATGCCCAAGGCTGCGAAAGCCAATGTCGGGCCGTCTCGTCGCAGGTGGACGAGATGCACGGCCACGAGCTCGATCAAGGTCTGGCGCTCGGCATGGTCCTTGGCGAAGCCGGCGAGGTCGAACACAGCGGTCACGGTTTCGTTCGCCGGCAGTTGCTCGCCCAAAAGTGCCGTCAACGCCGCGTCGAGCGGGTCGGTGAAATGGCCCTCCGGCAAGGTTTTTCCTCGTGCGGCGCAAGCAGCGATCCAGGCAGCCACCACCAACGTGAGATGGACCAGCTCGGTACCGGCTTCTAGACATTCGATGGCGGAAGCGACGATGCGCTGCGGCAATTTCTGGCTGCCGTCATTGGCGATCTGAGCCGTACGGTGGGCAAGTGCAGTGTTGGAAAAACGCTCAGCGAGCTCCGCGGTGTAAGCGCTCGGGTCGAGCCCGGCATCCTCGGGCAGGGTCGGGATGGCTTCCGCACACAATGCATCGACGAATTGCCGGATCGCCGGGTCGGCGAAGGCGCGGTCGACGGTGGCATGACCGCTGAGCAGGCCAAGATAGGCGATGGCCGAATGCGAGCCGTTGAGCAGCCTGAGCTTCATGTCCTCGAACGGGCCGACGTCGCGAACCATGGTGACGCCGAACTGTTCCCAGTCCGGGCGGCCCGCTGGGAAATTGTCTTCGACCACCCATTGGCAGAACGGCTCGGTCATGACAGGCCAAGCGTCCTCGGCACCGAGTTCTTCAGCGATCCGCGCCCGATCGGCATCGGTGGTTGCCGGCACGATGCGGTCGACCATGCTTGAAGGAAAGGCGACCTGATGGGCGATGTGATCGGCAATTCCGACATCATTCGATTGGGCGAGCCCGGCATCTCGCAACTGGGCGAATTCAACCAACAGCCGATGCAGCGTGGCGCCGTTGGCCGGCAGATTGTCGCAACAGAGCACGGTAAAGGGCGGCGTGCCGGCGGCGCGTCGCCGGGCAAGCGCCTCGGTCAGGAAACCATGCGCTGTCTTCGGCATCTGCGGATTGGCCAGATCATGGGCGATATCGGGATGAGCAGCGTCCAATCCGCCGCCAGCCGCCCTCAGATAGGCCTTTTCGGTGATCGTAAGCGTGACGATGCGGGTGCGCGGATCGGTCAGCGCGGCCAGTACCGCGCCCGGATCCTCCGGCGCCACCAGCATCGCGGTAATCGAGCCGATGACCTGAAGTTTTTCGGTTCCACTGCTTCTGATCGCCAGCGTGTAGAGCCCATCCTGCGGCGTGAGTGCGTCGCGCGTGTCGGCGCTGCGCAGCGAAACGCCTGTTATGCCCCAATCCGTCTCGCCGGCCGCCAGGCAATCGTCGACATAGGCGGCCTGGTGGGCGCGATGGAAGGCGCCGACGCCAAGATGCACGATGCCCGGGACGATGCGGCTGCGATCATACGAAGGCGTCGCGATCGAAGCCGGCAGTGCGCGCAACGTCTTCGTGGAAAGGCGTTCGGTCGTCGTGGTGCGACTGGTCTGGTCGGATGACATGAGTGGCCTCGGCAGGGATCGGCAAAGCGGCGTAACATTCGATTTCCCGCCACACAATGGGCCGAAAAGTCATCATACAACAACCTAATTTTTGTATGTTGACATTATTTCTTGCCGCCCCTACCGATAGCGGCCCTGGGAGGATTGCCGTGCCACTGACCGATGCGGATCTGCTGTTTCCCGCCGATGCGCATTCGCGCTCGGTTGCCCGCGATCTCTATGCCGGGATCAAGGACCTGCCCCTGGTCAGCCCGCATGGCCACACCGATCCGCGTTGGTATGCGCTGAACGAGCCTTTTCCGGATCCGGCGCAACTGCTCATCGTTCCGGATCACTACATTTTCCGCATGCTGTTCAGCCAAGGCATCCGCCTTGAGGATCTCGGCGTGGCGACGCTGGACGGCGCGCCGGTCGAGACCGACGGCAGGGCGATCTGGCGGCTTTTTGCCGAGCACTATTATCTGTTTCGGGGTACACCGACCCGGCTGTGGTTCGATCATGTGCTTGCCGATCTGTTCGGCATCGACGAGCCGCTGACCGCAGCGACCGCCGACCGCCACTACGACGCCATCGCGACGCTGCTGCAGTGGGAGAATTTCCGCCCGCGCGCCCTGTTCGAGCGCTTCAACATCGAGGTCATCGCGACCACCGAAGGCGCGCTCGACGATCTCAAATGGCACCAGATGATCCGCGACAGCGGCTGGCAGGGCCGTGTGGTCACCGCTTATCGCCCCGACGCCGTCGTCGATCCCGACTTCGAGGGGTTTTCAACCAATCTCGACCGGCTCGGCGAGATCACCGGCTGCGACACCGGCAGCTGGGCAGGCTATCTCGATGCGCATCGCCAGCGGCGCGCCTTCTTCAAAAGCTTCGGCGCGACCTCGTCCGACCATGGCCATCCGACGGC
>NZ_RZRW01000303.1:0-7087 GCF_003998745.1 Mesorhizobium sp. M7A.F.Ca.US.014.04.1.1
CGCGACCTCGAAAACGCCGAGCGGCGATGCCCCCCCGAGCCGCGAGCAAGTGCTGCAGCAATACGCCGAGACCGGCTATGAACTGGACCGTCACCCGGCGCACGTCATCCGCCGGGCGCATCAGCGCGCGACACTGCGCTTCCAGCAGGTCATGGCCGGCGAAGACCTTTCGCCAACGCAATTCGCGGCGCTCGCCACGATCCTCAAGCATGGCGAAGTCTCGCAGAACCATCTCGGCCGGCTGACGGCGATGGACCCGTCGACCATCAGCATCGTCATGCGCAAACTGCTCAAACACGGGCTGATCACGCGCAGCGCCTCCGAAACCGACCAACGCCTGACGATGATCGCGCTGACCAGCAAAGGGACCGACTATACGCTGGAACGGCTCGAACGCAGCGTCGAGGTCGGGCGGCGGTTCCTGTCGCCGCTCTCCCCGGCTGAGCAGGCGACGCTGCTTCGCCTGCTCCAGCGCATCAATGACGACGACCCAACGAATGGCGACGGCGGCAAATAAGCCGCGTCCAGTCCTTTTTTCCATAACAGCAAAAGTGAGAACCGATGTCGTCCGACCTCCAGTCGTCTGCCAACACGCTCGTCGTCCGCAATATCGGTCTCATGCTGAGCGGCGATCTCGCACAACCGATCATCGACGCCGACACCATCGTCGTGAGCGATGGACGCATATCAGGCATTGGCAAGGCAGGCGACATTGATGGCGGCAGCGCGGCGACGATCATCGATGCGATGGGCTGTGCGGTCGCGCCGGGTCTTATCGACAACCACGCCCATCCGGTGGCCGGCGACTGGACGCCCCGGCAGAACCAGATCGGCTGGATGGATTCGACCGTGCATGGCGGCGTCACCACCATGATCTCGGCGGGGGAAGTCCACACGCCGGGCCGACCGCGCGATCTTGTCGGGCTGAAGGCGTTGGCGATCGCGGCGCAGCGCACCTTCTCCAACTTCCGTCCGAACGGCATGAAGATCCTGGCCGGGGCACCGATCCTGGAACCCGGCCTTACCGAGGAAGACTTCCGCAGTCTCGCCGAGGCCGGCGTGACGCTTGTCGGCGAGGTCGGGCTTGGCGGCGTCAAGGATGGGCCGACCGGCCGGAAGATGATCGCCTGGGCGCGCAAATACGGCATGACCTCGATGACCCACACAGGCGGCCCGTCGCTGCCCGGCTCCGGCCGCATCGGCGCGGATGTCGTGCTGGAGGTCGACGCCGACATCGTCGCCCACGTCAATGGCGGGCCAACCGCCCTGCCCGAGGCGGAAATACGGCAGATCTGCGAGAAGGGTTCGAGGGCGCTTGAAATCGTCCATAACGGCAATCTGCGCACCGGACTGTTCGTGCTCGACCTGGCAAGGCAGCGCGGCGAACTTTCGCGCGTCATCCTCGGCACCGACAGCCCGGCCGGATCCGGCGTCCAGCCGCTCGGCATCCTGCGGACCCTGACCATGCTGGCTTCGCTTGGTGGTATCGCGCCGGAAGTGGCGTTCTGTTTTGCCAGCGGCAACACGGTGCGCGTGCGCGGACTGGATGATCGCGGCATCATCGAGGTGGGGCGCGCCGCCGACCTGATCTTCATGGATCAAGCGATCGGCGGTGCCGGCGACGGGCTGCTCGACAGCGTGGCGCTCGGCAATCTTCCAGGCATTGGCATGGTCGTGATCGACGGCGAGGTGCGGACAGGCCGGAGCAGAAATACGCCTCCGGCGATGCGGGTGCCGGAAGTCCTGGCGGCCTGACGGTCAGCCGACGCCGTCAATGCCGACAATCTTGTCCTTGGTCAGCCCGCCGACGCGCGGGTGCGGCCTGCCGGAATCGGTGACGGCGATAGCGACGACGATCTCGTCGGCACGCGGTGCGTCGGGAACACGAACCTCCATGCCGTCGAAATGGCTGCGCACCCGCGCCGCGTCCTTGTGGCCGAGCGGAATATCGAGCGGCACGCCGAGGCCGCCGCGCTTCTTCGATGAGGGAATGAGCGCGGCGCCCTTGCCGAGCACGTCGCGGAACGGGGCGCCGAGCTTTGGATGAAGGATGGCGGCGGCATGTTCGAGCTCGCCATCGGCGCCGACGGCGGCCGCCTTGCCGAAGCTCTCGACCCGGTTGCCGGCAATGCCCAGAGCAGCGACGGCGCGCCTGGGCAAGATATCTCCCAACGCTTCGCCGATGGCGCTGAGTGCCGACAGATCCTCGACGTAGGTACCCGCATAGGGGTTGCGGATGACCGCAATGGCTGCGGCACGCCGCGTCGGCGGATCGACGGGCCGCCCGCCTTCGATCCGGGTTTCCTCGACGATGGTGATGATACGGCGGATTTCCGGGCTCATCGCAGTCCGTCCTCACCCTTGATGTCGGCGGCGGCAAGGCCGCCGACCCGTGCATGAACGCGTGCGCCGGTGGTCATCGCCAGGATGACCGCCATTTCATCGCTGCGCGGCGCATCGGCAATGCCGATCTCGATTGCATCGAAATGGCTGCGCACATAGGAGGCGTTTATGTGCGTGATCGGGATGTCGATGCGCGTTCCGGGGCCGCCGACTTTCTTGGTCGAAGGCACGATCGCCTTGGCATTGCCGAGCAGTTCGCGCATCGCGTAGCCGCCCGGATTGTGCCAGAGCGCGCCATGTTCAAGCTCGCCGGCGGCGCCGACTATGGCACCCTTGCCATAACCTTCGATGGCCTGGCCGCCCTCACCAATGGAGTCGATCAGGCGCCGAGCCATATCGAGACCGAGCGGCTTCAGGTCTTCCATGAAGCCGGTGATCTCTTCGACATAGCGTCCGGCAAAAGGGTTGGCGATGAGCGCGACGATCGCGCCTCGCTTGAGCGGACGTGCCGCGTGGGGTCCGCCCTCATGGAATATCTCTTCGATCTGAACCAGAAATTTCCTGACCACCACAGCCGGCATTGTTCTCTTCCTTCATCCCGTCGTTCATAAAACTCGTTAGAGTATCAACAATTATGCCTATCGACATTTGTCAAGCACAGACGTCGAGCAAGCGGGCGAAGGGCCAAGAAAACTGCATCGGATGACGATTGACAGCCTGTTAAGCCGCTCCTAAACTCATATGACCATCAACGAACTCGCCGTTGTCCCGGCGATGTGTGGGGGATGGTCAAAGCGTGGCTTCAAAAGCTGAAAAAAGCTGAAGGGGAATGACATGAAAAGGGCGCTCAAGAGTTTATTTCTGGCCGGCACGATGCTTGCCATTTCGTTCGGACCGGCCGCCGCACAGGCCAAGGTTTCCGTGGCCGCGATCTCGGGATATTTCGCACAGGGTTTTGGCGTTTCGATCGTCAACGGCCTCAACAAGGCCAAGACCGATTTCGGCATCGACCTCAAGCTGGTCGACACCGGCAATCGCGCGCTCGACTACCAGCAGCAGTTCGAGAATCTCGCCAAGGGCAAGCAATACGACCTCATCTTCGTGATGGGCTGGGAGTTGGTGGACTCGCTGCAAAAGGTCAGCGCCGAATATCCCGACCAGCGCTTCGTGTTCATCGATGGCGTCCTCGACAACCCCAAGATGATCTACGCCAATTTCGCCGAGGAGCAGGGATCCTTCGTCGCCGGCGCGCTTGCTGGCATGATCGAAGCTAAGGGCACCGCCTTCGACAAGATCGGCGACGGCAAGGCCATCGGCTTTGTCGGCGGCCGCGATATCCCGGTGATCCGCAACTTCCTGGGCGGCTACGAGCAAGGCGCCAAATATGCCGCGCCCGACGTCAAGGTGAACTCCGTCTTCGCCGGAACCTTCGACGACCCGGCCAAGGGAAGCGAACTTGCCCAGGCGCTTTACGGCCAAGGCTCCGACATTGTCTACAACGTCGCCGGCCCGACGGGTGAAGGCGTGATGCAGGCAAGTGCCGCGGTCGACAAATATTCGATCGGCGTCGACATCGACATGTGCGGCTCGGCCCCCGGAAATGTGCTCGCCAGCATGCTGAAGCGCGGCGACATCGCCGTCTATACGCTGATCAAGGACGAGGTCGAGGGCCGCAAGATCACCGCCGGCACCCGCACTTTCGACCTCGCCTCGGGCGGTGTCGAGGTCAAGGTCTGCGATGACATCGCCGCCAAGATCCCGGCAGAGATGACCGCCAAGCTCGACGAGATCAAAAAGGGCATCGTCGACGGCAAGATCGTGATCGCCAAGGCGAAATAAGCCAACACCAGCGCCTCCCTCCCAAGAAAGCGCTAGACTGATCCGCCGCGGCTTGCCGCGGCGGATCAGTGTCCAATCTGCGAGAGCCATGTTGTCGAACACGCCGGGGTCGCCGACCCTCCACAGCAATGCCGCGATGGCCGTCGAGTTGACCGGCATCACCAAGCGTTTTGGCGCATTCGTGGCCAATGACGGCATCGACCTTGCGGTCCGCCGCGGCGAGATCCACGCCATCATCGGCGAGAACGGTGCCGGCAAGACGACGCTGATGAACATCCTGTTCGGCCTCTTGCAGCCGGACGAAGGCTCGATCCGGCTGAACGGTGAAGAGATCGTGATCGCCGATCCGTCCGTCGCGATAAAGGCCGGCCTCGGCATGGTTCACCAGCATTTCAAGCTGGTTCCCTCGCTCTCGGTTGCCGACAACGTCTTTCTCGGCATGGAAATCCGTCGCCATGGACTTATCGACCACGCTGCGCAGGTGGCGCGAACGCGCGACCTGTCGAAGCGCTTCGGCCTGCAGGTCGATCCGACCGAGCGCGTCGGGCTGCTCTCGGTCGGCATAGAGCAACGCATCGAAATCCTGAAGGTCCTGGTGCGCGGCGCGCGCACCATCATCCTCGACGAACCGACCGCGGTGCTGACGCCGCAGGAAAGCCGCGAACTGTTCCAGACGCTGCGCAGCTTCGTGGCCGAGGGCATGACGGTGATCTTCATTTCGCATCACCTGGAAGAGGTGATGGAAGTGTCCGACACGGTGACGGTGCTGCGCAACGGCAGGAAGGTGGCGACCCGGCCGACGGCCGAGCTCAGCAAGGACCAGTTGGTGCACATGATGGTCGGCCGCGAGGTCAGCTTCGACCGCCGGCCGCGCGCTTCGCTGCACGGCGACGTAGTGCTCGAAGTGAAGGATCTGTGGGCGCGCGACGATCGCCTGCTGCCGGCCCTTCGCGATGCCAGTTTCACGGTCCGCTCCGGCGAGGTGGTGGGGATCGCGGGTGTGGCCGGCAATGGACAGACGGAGCTGGCGGAAGTGCTTTCGGGCCTGCGGCCGGCAAGCCATGGCGGGGCCTGGCTGAAGGGCCAGAATCTCACCGATCTCTCGCCCGCCGCGATCCGCCAGGCAGGCCTCGCCCATGTTCCAGGCGACCGCATGGTACGCGGGGTCGATCGCAACGCTTCGATAGCGGCCAACACCCTGATGGGCCGCCAGCATCGTGCACCATGGAGTCGTGGCGGCATGCTCAACTGGAATGCCATAAATCAAAACGCCGAAACGCTGATCAAGAGCTTCGATATTCGCGCGCGCGGACCGAGCGATGCGGTCAAGCGGCTTTCGGGCGGAAACATCCAGAAGGTCGTTCTGGCACGCGAATTCACCAATGGCGCCGATTTCCTGCTGATCGACCAGCCGACGCGCGGCGTCGACATCGGCGCCCAGGAGGCCATTCATGACGAGATCATGCGCCAGCGCGCCGCCGGCCGCGCGATCCTGCTGATTTCCGTGCAACTCGACGAACTGGCCGCCCTTGCCGACCGCATCCTGGTGATGTTCAACGGGCGGATCATGGGCGAGGTCTCTGGCGATGACGCCGACGAGGAGCGCATCGGCATGATGATGGCAGGCGTGGCCGCACCGGAATTCGCCGCGGAGACCGCATCATGAAAGACCATTTGCATGCCGTTTCCGGCCAGGTCATCGCCATCGGCGTGGCACTGCTGATGGGCGCGATCATCATCCTCATGGTCGGCGAAAGCCCGGTGCGTGTGTTCATGACACTGTTGCGCGGCGCCTTCGGCGATCAGGAGAAGATTGCCGGGACCTTGCTGCAGACGACGCCGATCCTGATCTGCGGTGTCGCTGCCTGCATCGGCTTGCGCGGCGGCATGTTCAACGTCGGCATCGAGGGCCAGCTGTTCCTCGGCGGCTTCGCCGCCGCCTGGGTCGGCTTTGCCATGCCCCTGCCCGCGGGCATCCACACGCTGGCAGCACTGGCGCTGGCGATCGTGGCAGGCGCGGCCTGGGTCGCCATCCCCGCCTATTTCCGCGCCCGCTACAACACCAACGAGGTCGTCTCGACGATCCTGTCGAACTACGTGGCGGTGCTGCTCACATCCTATTTCACCATCTTCCTGTTCAAGCGGCCGGGCGGCTGGTCGGAGACGCCGCCGATCCTGGCGACATCCTATCTGCCGGAGATCTTCACTTTTTCGCGGTTGAACTGGGGCCTGGTCATTGGCCTGGTGCTGGCGGTCGGCGCGGCCCTTGTCTTCCGCTACACCAGATGGGGTTACGGCGTCACGATGGTCGGCTCGGCGCCGAAATTCGCCGAATATGGCGGCGTCAACGTGAAACGGCAGGGCTTCCTGGTCCTGCTGCTTTCGGGGGCCGTCGGCGGGCTGGCCGGCGGCGTCGAGACGCTCGGCGTCCACCACCGCTTCATGGAAGGATTTGCTCCCGGTTTCGGCTTCGACGGGCTGATCGCCGCCCTGCTCGCCAATGGCTCGCCGGTCGCCACCATCTTCACCGCACTGTTCTTCGGCGCCCTGCGCAACGGATCGCTGCTGCTTGAGGTCGATACCAGCGCGTCGCGCGAAATCATCACCGTGATCCAGGCGCTGATCATCCTCAGCGTGTCGGCCCAGGTGCTGGTGAGAAAGCGCGGCGACAGCCAGGCAGGGGAGCGGCGATGGAAATTCTAGACAAGCTCATCAACGTCGCGCTGATCGCGGCGACGCTTCGCACCACCGCGCCCATCCTTCTGGTCGCGCTTGGCGGCTCGTTCACCACCAAGGCCGGCATCTTCAACATCGGCCTCGAGGGGCAGATGCTGGTCGGCGCCTTCTTCGCCGTCCTTGGTTCGATCTGGACCGGTTCCGCACTGGCGGGCGTCGCCTGCGGCGT
>NZ_RZRW01000304.1:0-7034 GCF_003998745.1 Mesorhizobium sp. M7A.F.Ca.US.014.04.1.1
ACCGACGCCAATCAGGGGTTTTCGGTCGACGAAGCGATCCGGCGCGCTGCGAGGCTGCGTGAGCTCGACCTCGCCTGGATCGAGGAACCGCTGCCGGCCGACGACATCGACGGGCATGTGCGGTTGTCGAACTCGACGCCGACGCCGATCGCCATCGGCGAGTCGCTCTACTCCCTCCGCCATTTTCGCGAGTACATGCAGAAAGGCGCCTGCTCGATCGTGCAGGTCGATGTCGGCCGTATCGGCGGCATCACGCCCTGGCTCAAGATTGCGCACGCGGCAGAGGCCTTCGACATTCCGGTCTGCCCGCATTTCCTGATGGAACTGCATGTCAGCCTGACCTGCGCTGTTCAGAACGGCCGATATGTCGAGTACATTCCGCAGCTCGACCAGTTGACCGGCAAGCGCATGCGCATCGAAGATGGCCAGGCGCTGGCGCCCGACGAACCGGGCATCGGCATCGATTGGGACTGGGACGCGGTCAAGGCCATGAGCATCGCCGAATTCACCACGGCGATCACGAAATAGGAGACTGATATGCAGCGGATGGGGATGATTCTCGGACTGAAGCCGGAAAAGGTCGATGAGTATGTTCGGCTCCATGCCGCCGTCTGGCCCGGCGTGCTGACCATGATCTCGGCCTGCAACATCAAGAACTATTCGATCTACCTGAAGCGGCCGGAGAACCTGCTGTTTTCCTATTTTGAATACCACGGCACCGACTATGCCGCCGACATGGCCAAGATGGCGGCCGACCCGAAGACGCAGGAATGGTGGGCCGTCTGCATGCCCTGCCAGGAGCCGCTGGCGACCCGCAAGGAGGGCGAGTGGTGGGCCGAGATGGATGAGGTCTTCCATCATGACTGAAGGCGGCTTCGACCCTGCCTTGCTCGTTCAATCCTGGCCAAAACCCTCAAGACCCCGGCCGATCGTCACCTTCGGCGCGGGATCGATCGTCGGCGACGCGCATTTCCCAGCCTACCGGAAGGCCGGCTTTCCGGTTGCCGGGCTTTATGATCCTGATCATGTCAGGGCTGAAAAGCTGGCCAGCCAATGGGGCGTGACGGCCTTTGGCTCGGTCGAAGAAGCGACTGCTGTCGAGGGCGCGATCTTCGACCTTGCCACCCCGCCGTCGCATCATGCCGATGTGCTGAAGTCCTTGCCTGACGGCGCGGTGGCGCTGATCCAGAAGCCGATGGGCAGCAATCTTGCCGAGGCGACCGCGATCCTCGAAATCTGCCGCGCCAGGAGGCTGCACGCGGCGGTGAACTTCCAATTGCGTTTCGCGCCAATGATGCTGGCGCTGAAGGATGCCATCGGCAAGGGCTGGCTCGGCGAGATCGTCGACTTCGACGCCTGGCTGGCGCTGGCGACACCATGGGAGCTTTGGGAATTCCTGCTCAAGGCGCCGCGCGTCGAGATCGCCATGCATTCGATCCACTATCTCGACCTGATCCGGCAGTTGCTCGGCGACCCCAGAGGCGTGCACGCCAAGACGCTCGGCCATCCCAACCATAAGGTGGCGCAGACGCGCACCAGCGCCATTCTCGACTATGGCGACACCGTGCGTTGCGCGCTGTCGATCAACCACGACCACAAATTCGGTCGCCGGCATCAGGCCTGCGAGTTCCGCATCTGCGGCACAGAGGGTGCCGCCTATCTCAAGCTGGGTCTCAACCTCGATTATCCCACAGGCGAACCGGATGTATTGGAGATCTGTCCGAAGGGCGGAACGGGCTGGATCGCCGTGCCCTTGGCCGGCGAGTGGTTTCCCGATGCCTTCGTCGGCCGCATGGCCAATGTCCAGCGCTTTGCGACCGGAGAAGATGATACGCTGATAAGCCCCGTCGAAGATGCCTGGAGCACGATGGCGCTGGTCGAGGCCGCCTACCAGTCGAGCGCGGCACCGGCGACGCCGATCGCGGAAAGACCCTGATGGAACAGATCAAGTATTTCGAGGATTACGAGATTGGCGCGTCGCGCCTAACAAGCGGCCGCACCATCACCGAGACCGACTTCATCGTCCATGCCGGCCACACCGGCGATTTCTTTCCGCACCACATGGACGCCGAGTACATGAAGACGACGCCATTCGGCCAGCGCATCGCGCATGGCACGCTGGTGTTCTCCGTCGGCATCGGGCTGACCGCGAGCGTCGTTAACCCTGTCGCCTTTTCCTACGGCTACGACCGGCTGCGCTTCATCAAGCCGGTGTTCATCGGCGACACAATCCGCACGCGCACCACCATCGCGGTCAAGGAAGACGATCCCAAGCGGCCGGGTTCAGGACGGGTGATCGAGCGGTGCGAGGTGATCAACCAGCGCGGCGACGTGGTGCTGGCGGCAGACCACATCTACATCGTCGAACGCAGGCCGGCGCAGGGCTGAGACTCGGGAAAGTCCTACGAGCCGGTAGCGCGCTTGGTAATGCGCTCCAGCCCGAGCAAGAGAACCAGCGTCGCCACGACCAGGATCATTGTCAGTGCCGCACCGGCAAAGATGTCGCCGCGATCGGTAAGGCTGAAGATCGAGACCGGCAGCGTCACCCAACCCGGCGGGTAGACCATGACGGTGGCGCCGAGTTCCCCCATCGACAGCGCGAAACTGAGACCGAAGGCGGCAACCAGATAGGGTGCGAGCAAGGGCAGTGTGACGTGCCAAAGCCGGTAGGCCGGGCGAGCGCCGAGGCTCGATGCCACCTGCTCGAAGTCGGGCGAAAGCCGCGCCAGTCCAGCCGAGACATTGCCGAAGGTGAAAGCCGAGATCAGCACGAAATGCGCGATCATGACGATCGCGATCGTGCCGTTGAGCAGCAGCGGCGGATGGCTGAAGGCAACCAGCAGGCCAAGGCCGACAGACACCGAAGGGACCGCGCTTGGGATGAAGAACAAAAGGCCGAGCAGCCGCCGCAAGGCATGGCCCTGGAGGCGCAGCGACAGGGCCGCCCAGGTGCCGCTGACCAGCGCCAGCGCGCTGGCCAGGAAGCCGGTGACCAGGCTGGCCTTGACCGCTCTGCCGGCGGCACCGGAAATGACATCGGTGTAGTGCTCCGTCGTCAGGCCGTTGGGCAGCACGCCGTTCCACTGGTCGGCGAGGCTGGACAGGAGGATGACCGCGAGCGGCGCCAGGAACAGCACGCCGAAGATCAGTGCGAAGAGCACCCACAGGACAAGACGACCGGAGCGTGACCAGACCAGCATGGGCTAGGCTCCCAACCGGCCGGCGGCGAAACGGTAGAGGCCAAACAGGCCGAGCGACAGCGCGATGTTGACGACGGCGATGATACAGGCGACCTGATAGGCCGATTCCTGGATCGCCTTGCCATAGATCAGCAGCGGCAGGGTGATGACGCCCTTGGCGCCGATGAACAGCACGATGCCGAATTCGTTGACAGTCAACAACAGGCAGAGGCTGCCGCCGGCGATGAGTGCCGGGATTGCCGCCGGCAGGATCACCTGGCGAACGATGCGAAACGGCCGCGCGCCGAGCACGCTCGCCGCTTCGATCTGGCCACGGTCGACCAGCGAAAAGGCGGCGAGCAGCGGCCGCAGGATGAAGGGTGTGTAGACAGTGACCTCGGCCAGGATCACACCCCACGCGGAATAGAGGAAATCGACGGGCGGCAGCGGCAGCGAAAAGGTCTCCATCAGCCCGGCATTGAGCATGCCGGCGGAGCCATAGAGGAAGGTGAAGGCAAGCGTCACCAGGAATGTCGGCAGCGCGATGAAGGTATCGATCAGCCGGGCGATGAAGCCGCTGCCGGGGAACGGCACGAAGGCCAGAATCAGCGCCAGCACGAGGCCGACGACCAGACATCCGGCCGTCGCCGCGACCGAGATCGACACCGTGTTGATCAGCGCGTTGAGGAAGAAGCGCGAATGCAGCACGCGGATGACTTCGGCGACATTGGCGACGCCACTGTCGTCGAGGAAGGCCTGGCGGGCAATCAGTGCCAACGGATAGAAGAACAGCAGCGCCAGCAGGGCCGCCGGTGGCACTATCCACAATTTACCCGACGAGAGCTTCATCGCCGGCGCAGGGATGGCGACCGCCTCAGACACCGGCGTCTTCCGGGAGAAGCGAGGTGTCGGCGGGCGCGAAGAACAGCGGCACCTTGGCGCCGGGTTCGGGCAAGGCGATCGGCAGCCTGGTCGCCGAGACACGCACCGGCGTGCCGTCGACGTCGAGCACGAGATGGGTCAGTTCGCCCTGCCAGTGCACTTCCTGGAGCGTGCCCACGATGCGGTTGGTATGGTCGCTGTCGGCGGTCAGGCTGAGATGCTGCGGCCTGATACAGAGCAGGCTCTTGTCGCCGGCCTTCTCGTTGCGGCCGGCGCCGGTCAGCAGCGCGTCACCATGCCTTGCCGTGGCAAATCCCTTCGACCCGACGGCCTCGGCAACCGTTACCGGAAGAAGATTGGCGCGGCCGAGGAACTCGGCCGTAAAACGGTTTGGCGGGCGGCGGTAGAGTTCGGTCGTCGGTCCATGCGAACAGACCCTGCCGTCGCGCATGATGGCGATCTTGTCGGCAAGCGTCAGTGCCTCGGTCTGGTCGTGGGTGACATAGAGGATCGTGAGGCCGGGCAGGCTGCGGTGCAGCCGGGCAATCTCCTCGACCATGTTGCGGCGGATCTGGGCGTCGAGCGCCGAGAGCGGCTCGTCGAGCAGGAGCACGCGCGGCCGCACGGCCAAGGCACGCGCAATCGCCACGCGCTGCTGCTGGCCGCCCGAAAGCTCGCGCGGATAGCGCCGGGCATAGGCCGACATGCCGACAGTGCCCAGCGCATCCTTGATCCGCTCACCGATCAGCGCCTTGTCGGCGCCCTGTGCTCTGAGGCCGAAGGCAACGTTGTCCTCGACCCGCATATGCGGAAACAGCGCGTAGTTCTGCACCACCATGCCAAGGCCGCGCTCGTAGGGCGGCAGATCGGTCACATCGGTGGCGCCGATGCGGATCCGCCCGCTGGCGGGTCGCACGAAGCCGGCCACGGCGCGCAAGGCCGTCGTCTTGCCGGAGCCGGATGGGCCGATCATCGCCAGGATCTCGCCAGGTGCGATATCCAGGGTCAGCGGATGCAGGACGACATGCGCGCCATAGGCAACGCTGACCTTGTCGAAATGGACATTGGAGCCGGCGCCGCGAACCTTCGCGGCGTCGATGTCCATGACACTGGTACCAGTAAACGCTGCGGCCGACATGGCGTGGTCCTCCGGGTTTCCCTTGCGGATCAACTTCCGGTCGCTTCGTTCCAGCGCTTGACATAATCGGGTAGCTTGCTCAGCGCGTCGTCCCAGTTCGGCGACCAGATGGTCACGCCTTTCATCGCCTCCTGCGCCTTGGCGAAGTTGGCGTCATCCGGCTTGACGTCCTTGCGAGCCGGCATGCCGAGCGCAACGGAACTGATGCTCGACTGGGCTTCCTTGGAGAGCAGGAAGTCGATCAGTTTCTTGCCGTTGTCTGCGTTGGGTGCGCCGGTGACCAGGCCGATTTCATAGGGCAGCGCGAAGGTGGAGCGCACACCGTCAGGTCCAGCCGGCCAGAACACCTTGATATTGGGATTGTCGGCCATCTGCGACATGTTCATCTGCAGATCGCCATTGGCAACATGCAGCTCACCCTTGTTGACCAGCGCGGTCAGCTTGCCGGTCGAAGCGGAGGGGCCGACATTGTTGTCCT
This sequence comes from Mesorhizobium sp. M7A.F.Ca.US.014.04.1.1, assembly GCF_003998745.1. Classification (NCBI taxonomy): domain Bacteria; kingdom Pseudomonadati; phylum Pseudomonadota; class Alphaproteobacteria; order Hyphomicrobiales; family Phyllobacteriaceae; genus Mesorhizobium; species Mesorhizobium sp. M7A.F.Ca.US.014.04.1.1. The sequence goes on from NZ_RZRW01000304.1 coordinate 5,678, forward strand.
GCAGCTTCTTCATGAACTCGAAGCCGGCATCCTCGCTGCCGAAGGCGTGGATGATCTGCAGCATGACGGCGGTGCCGTCACCGGCCTGGCCGGGGGTAGAATACTGGATCTTGCCCTTGAACTTCGGGTCGAGCAGGTCGTTGTAGGCCTTTGGCGCTTCCGGCAGGACGGCACTGTTGTAGATGAAGTTCATATAGTTGTTGACCAGCGGCCGGTACTTGTCTGTGCCGCCATCGATCTGGTCGGCGGCTTCCGGCTTGTAGTCCTGCAGCAGGCCGTCAGCCGCGGCCCGCTGCACGAAGGGCGGCAAGGTCACCAGCACGTCGGCCTGCGGATTCGACTTTTCCTTGGCGACACGCTCGACGACGCCGCCGGAACCTGCCTCGATATACTGCACGGTGATGCCGGTGGCCTTGGTGAAGGCGGCGAATTCGGTCTCGAACCAGCTGCCATTGCCGTCATGCAGGCCGTCGGCGGAATAGATGGTGACGACGCCGTCGGCGAGTGCCGGTCCGACAAGAGCCGACGACGCCAACAGCGACGCGGCGAAGGCCGTAGCTATGGTTGCCTTTTGCGATTTCATGCTCAGTTCCCCTGTGATTGATGGCACATTCTGCGATGCACTGTGACGATCTCGCCTGTAGGCCGGAGCCTTATGCGGCACCGTTCGATCTCGTCGTTGTGCCGACTTTGGGGACTGACGATCGATAAGTAAAATCTATTTATTTTATGAGAGGCAAATTTTACCTGATAGTTGTCATGGAACTGTCGCAACGCTGGCCTGGCTTCGATTCCGGCCTCGCGGAAGGCCCGCGATTGGGTGCAGAGATGGTGATGGTCAGCCAAATGAAACCCCAGATGTCTGCGCCCGCAGCCGCGGGTCGAACGAACGAACGGTAACCGGCCGGCCTTCGAGAATTTCGAAGCAGCGCGCGAGCGTGTCGTCTTCGAGCCGGCGCATGGCCCCCTGCGTGAAGAAGGTGAGATGCGGAAACAGGATGACGTTGTCGCGGCCGAACAGCGCGCTCATCGGATGGCCCGATTTGGCCAGCGGCTCGACCGAATAGACGTCGAGCCCGGCGCCGCCGATGCGCCCCGAGATGATCGCCTCGACAAGGGCGGCCTCGTCGATCAGCGCGCCGCGCGAGACGTTGACGATGATAGCGGAAGGCTTCAGGCAAGCGAGCTCGGCTTCACCAATCAAGCCGCGCGTCCTGTCGTTCAGCACGCAGTGGAGGGAAACGAAATCGCAGGCGCGCAGCATGACGTGGAGGTCTTCTACCTTCTCGATGCCGGCGGTGCGCATGGTTGCGACATCGACACCGGGATCGAAGCCGAGAACGCGCGCATGGAAGGC
>NZ_RZRW01000305.1:0-7059 GCF_003998745.1 Mesorhizobium sp. M7A.F.Ca.US.014.04.1.1
CTTGGTCTGGCTGCCTGGCTGGTCGGCATTCTCGCGGTCGTCTTCCTGACGGCGCCGCGTTCGTCGCTGCCAGCCGGCCCGGATGTCGCGCGGACGAAGAAAACCGACAACGGGCTGTACGTGGCGAGTTTCGTGCCGGAACGGGGCGTGGTGCGGCAGGGCGAACTGGAATCCTGGCTGCTGACCCTGAAGACAAAGACAGGGGCTTCGGTGGAGCGCGCCGCGATCGCCATCTCCGGCGGCATGCCGCAACACAATCACGGCCTGCCGACCAGCCCGCAGGTCACCGATTACCTGGGCGAAGGCCGTTACCGCATCGAGGGGCTGAAATTCACCATGAGCGGCTGGTGGCAACTTCGTTTCGCCATCTCATCCGGCGCCGGCTCCGATACCGTACTGTTCAACGTGGTGCTGTGAGCGATCGATGAAGCGCCTTTTCCGCTTTCTGGCGCTGATGGTCGCCGTCGTCCTCGTGGGCTGCGGCAAGCCTGATTTTTCCGACGCAGAAAAGAAGACTATCGCTTCGCTGGCGCTGTCGTCGCTGCCGGCGCTCAAGGCCGACACCACCAATCGTTTTGCCGACGTGCCGGCCGCCGCCGCACTCGGCTCGACGCTGTTCTTCGATCAGGGCATGAGCGGTGACGGGTCGGTATCCTGTTCGACCTGCCACAAGATCGACCGCCAGTTCCAGGACGACCTGCCGCAGGCGGTCGGCGTCGGCCACACCAACCGGCGCACCATGCCGCTGGCCGGCGTGGCGCACGATCCCTGGTTCTTCTGGGATGGCCGTCGCGACAGCCTGTGGGCGCAAGCGTTGACGCCGCTCGAAAATCCACTGGAGCAGGCGGGAAACCGCGCTGCCTACGCGCATTACATCAAGGCGCGCTTCGGCGAGCGCTATGAGCGCATTTTTGGGCCGCTGCCCGATTTTTCCGGCATGCCGTTGAATGCCAGCCCACTTGGAAACGATGCCGAGAAAGCAGCCTGGAATGCCATGAGCAGCGCGCAGCGCGACGCCATCAACGGTGTCTTCGTCAATATCGGCAAGGCGATTGCCGCCTTCGAACGCTCGATCGCGCCCACGCCAGCGCGCTTCGACCGCTTTGCGCTGGACCTCGCCACCGGTGCCGAGCCGAAGGGCGATGCTGTCTTTTCCAAACAAGAAATCCTTGGGCTTAAACTGTTCATCGGCAAGGCCAATTGCGTGACCTGTCACAACGGCCCGCGCTTCACCGACAACAGCTTTCACAACACCGGCGTGCCGCCTGTTGCGGGCCTGCCGCCGGATCGCGGCCGCATCGATGCCGTGCACCAAGTCGAGGCCGACCCGTTCAACTGCCTTGGCGCCTATCGGGACGGCGAGGTTGCCGCCTGCGGCGAACTGCGCTTCATGGTCAAGAATGCGCCACAACTCATCCGCGCCTACAAGACGCCGTCTCTGCGCGGTGCGGCAACGCGACCGCCCTATATGCATGCCGGGCAGTTTTCGTCGCTCGACGAGGTCGTGGCGCACTATGCGAAGGCCGCGCCCAGCGTCGAAGGGGTATCAGAGGTTCACCCGTTGGAGCTTTCAGACCGAGAACGCGCTGCTCTGGTGGCGTTCTTGAAGACGCTTTCGGAGTGATCTACCGATCCTTCACGGTCTCCATCGCCACAAAGGTCGAGGTCTGGGCGACATGGGGCAGGGCCGAGATGCGCTCGCCGAGGACGCGGCGGTAGGCGGCGATGTCCCTGGTGCGGACTTTCAGCAGATAATCGAAGCTCGATGCCATCATGTGGCACTGTTCGATCTCCGGCACAGCCTGTACGGACCGGTTGAAGGCGTCGAGCGCGGCGGATCTGGTGTCGGACAATTTCACCTGGACGAATGCGACATGGCCTTCGCCCATGCGCTCGCGGTCGACGATCGCCTGGTAGCCTCTGATATAGCCGTCCTTCTCAAGCCGCTTCACCCGCGCCTGCACCGGCGTCTTCGACAGGCCGACCTTTGCGGCTAGTTCTGACATGGAAAGCCGGCCATCGCTTGCAAGTGCGGCCAGGATATTCCGATCTATGCGGTCCAATTGGTCTTCTGTCATCGAAATCGCAGTCCAAATGTCAATTATATGCCGCTAGGATAGATCGAATGACCTGCAATGTCGATTTCTTTGGACCGGCCGAAATTTTGCACTTGTGCTAGCTTGCGCCATTCGGTCCGGTGACCGCCGGCCCGATCCCCTTTGCTCGATCCACGGGACCGCCATGCCAGCGCTCGATGCCATCCGCCAGCAGATCCGCGCCAACTACCTGCCCGACGAAGACGAGGCCGTGAAGCGGCTTGCCGAGGCGACGGGGCTCTCCGGGAAAGACCGCAAGGCGATCTCGGCTCGCGCCGCCGATCTGGTGCGCGCGGTGCGCGGCTCGTCGGATCCAAGGCTGATGGAAGTCTTCCTCTCCGCGTACGGTCTCTCCACCAAGGAAGGCGTGGCGCTGATGTGCCTGGCCGAGGCACTGCTGCGCGTGCCCGATACCGAGACGATGGACGACCTCATCGCCGACAAGATCGCGCCGCACGACTGGTCGGCGCATTCGGGCGGTTCGAGCTCCATCTTCGTCAACGCCTCGACCTGGGCGCTGATGCTGACCGGCCGCGTCCTCGACGAAGGCGAGGGCGGCATCGAGGGCACGCTGCGTTCTATGGTGCGGCGGCTGGGCGAGCCGGTCATCCGCAAGGCGGTGGCCGCCGCCATGCGCGAGATGGGCGAGCAGTTCGTGCTCGGCCGCACCATCACTGAAGCCGTCAAGCGCGGCCGGCCGATGACCCAGAAGGGTTATCTCTATTCTTTCGACATGCTGGGCGAGGCGGCCCGCACCGAGGCCGACGCCTTGCGCTATCACAAGGCCTATGCTGACGCGATTTCGTCGCTCGATTCCGGCTCCAACGGTCCTGACATCAGGCAGAACCACGGCATCTCGGTCAAGCTTTCGGCGCTGCATCCGCGTTACGAGGTGGCGCAGAAGGACGAGATGCTGCCTGTGATGGCCGAGCGGCTTTTGTCGCTGGCGCTGGCCGCGCGCCATTCGCGCATGGGTCTCAACATCGATGCCGAGGAGGCCGACCGCCTCGATCTATCGCTCGACGTCATCGAGCGGGTGCTGGCCGAGCCGGAACTTGCCGGCTGGAACGGGTTTGGCGTGGTGGTGCAGGCGTATGGGCCACGCGCGGCCTTCGCCATCGACTGGCTCTATGCGCTGGCCAAGAAATACGACCGCAACATCATGGTTCGGCTGGTCAAGGGCGCCTATTGGGACACCGAGATCAAGCGGGGGCAGACGTTGGGACTCACCGGCTATCCCGTCTTCACCCGCAAGGCCAACACCGACGTCTCCTACATGGCTTGCGCCAAGAAGCTGCTTGGCATGACCGACCGCATCTACCCGCAGTACGCCACCCACAATGCCCACACCGTCGCCGCCATCCTGTCGATGGCTGATAATAACCGCGATTCCTTCGAGTTCCAGCGCCTGCACGGCATGGGCGAGGCGCTGCACGAGACGGTGCGACGGTCCGAAGGCACGCGCTGCCGTATCTATGCACCGGTCGGAGCGCATTCCGATCTGCTGGCCTATCTGGTGCGCCGGCTGCTGGAGAACGGCGCCAACTCCTCCTTCGTGCACCAGCTGACCGATGAGGATGTCGAGCCGGAGGACATTGCGCGCGATCCGCTCGAGACGGTCGAAAGCCAGGGTCCGGCAGCCAATCCGGCGATTGCCCGGCCTTCCCAGATTTTTGGAGCCGGGCGTCGCAATTCGAAAGGATTCGACATCACCGACACGGTGACGCTGGCGGCGATCGACAAGGCCAGGGCGGCCTTCGCCGGGCCGGATCGCTGGCATGCCAAGCCGATTACGCGGGCCGCCGGCTATGGCAAGCAGCGTCCGATCGTCAACCCGGCAAAGCCTTCCGAAGTGGTTGGCACGGTCAGCGAAGCAGCTGCCAAGCAAGTCGCGACCGCCGTGCGCTTCGCGGTGGAAGCGCAACCGGCCTGGGCGAAGCGTCCCGTCGCCGAGCGCGCCGCCATCCTCAACCGGGCCGCCGATCTCTATGAGGCCAATGCCGTCGAGTTCTTTGCACTCGCCACCCGCGAGGCCGGCAAATCGCTGGCCGACGGCGTCGCCGAGGTGCGCGAAGCGGTCGACTTCCTGCGCTACTACGCCACCGAGGCGGCCAATGCCGAGGTGGGCACGCAAGCGCGCGGCGCCATCGTCTGCATTTCGCCGTGGAATTTCCCGCTCGCCATCTTCACCGGCCAGATCGCGGCAGCGCTCGTTACCGGCAATTCGGTGATCGCCAAGCCGGCCGAGCAGACGCCGCTGATCGCCTTCCGCGCCGTCGAACTGCTGCGCGAGGCCGGCGTGCCGGAAGACGTCATCCAGTTGCTCCCTGGCGACGGCCCATCGGTCGGCGGGCCGCTCACCGCCGATCCGCGCATCGCTGGCGTCTGCTTCACAGGTTCGACCGAGGTTGCCAAGCTGATCGAGAAGCAGCTGGCCGGGACGGCCGCGCCCGACGCCATGCTGATCGCCGAGACCGGCGGCCTCAACGCCATGATCGTCGATTCCACCGCGCTGCCCGAACAGGCGGTGCGCGATATCCTCGCCTCCGCCTTCCAGAGTGCCGGCCAGCGCTGCTCGGCGCTGCGCGTACTCTACGTGCAGAAGGACGTCGAGAAGAAGATGCTGGAGATGCTGAAGGGCGCCATGGAGGCGCTCAACGTCGGCGATCCCTGGCGGATTTCGACCGATGTCGGCCCGGTTATCGACGACGAGGCGCAAAGCTCGATCCGCGAGTATTGCACGAAGATGGGCCTGCAGGGCAGGCTGATCGCCAAGCTCGAGGCGCCCAGGGAAGGTCGCTTCGTCGCGCCGCATGTCTTCCGGGTCAAGGGTATCGAGGACATGGAGCGCGAGGTGTTCGGGCCGGTGCTGCATGTCGCCAGTTTCGACGCCGACCAGATCGACGCCGTCATCGCCGCCATCAACCGCAAGGGTTATGGCCTGACCTTCGGCCTGCACACCCGCATCGAGGGCCGCGTGCAGCATTTCGTCGATGGCATCCATGCCGGCAACATCTATGTCAACCGCAACCAGATCGGCGCCGTCGTCGGTTCGCAGCCGTTTGGCGGCGAGGGGCTTTCCGGCACCGGGCCGAAGGCCGGCGGTCCGCACTATCTCCGCCGCTTCCGCAAGGGGCCGGAGGCCGGCACCCATGTGCAGGATGGCCACAAGGTCACGGCGACCGAGCTTGCCGACAATCTGCCTGATCCCACACTTGGCGGCTGGTCGACGCGTCCGGACCGGATCGCCATTCTGAGGAAGCATCTGCGCGGCAAGGGTGCTGCGGCCATTGGTGCGGCCGCCGGCATCGATTTCGGCCAGGTCGACCTGCCCGGGCCGACCGGCGAAGCCAACACGCTCTCGCTGTCGCCACGTGGACGGGTGCTGTGCCTTGGTCCCGATGGTGATACGCTGCTGGCGCAGACGATCCAGGCGCTCGCCGCCGGCAACGCCGTGCTGGCCGTTGCACCGGGTGCACCGGCGGCCCTTTCCGCTCTGACCGGCAAGGGCCTCCCACTGGCCGTCATCGACGGGCGGCCTGATCCGGTCGAGGCACGCTCGCTGCGCGTCGATATCGTTGCTTTTTCCGGCACGCCAGAGGCCGCGCGCATCGTGCGCAGGGTTATCGCTGATCGCTCAGGCCCGATCGTGCCGCTGGTCAGCGAAGTGTTGAACCCGGCGGCTTATGCACATGAGCGGGCCGTCTGCGTCGACACCACCGCCGCGGGCGGCAATGCGACCTTGCTGGCCGGAGCCTGACTCCGGCCGGTCGATAGAGCCATTCACCGTTTCGTGGAAACGGTGAATGGCTCTATCTCTTTCGGTTTATGCATGTCGTTGTCCCAAAACCGGGACCACTTTTGAGCGACATGCATTACGCGCCTTCGACGACCGAAAAACCCTCGAACTGGGGGTGGCCGAGATAGTGGACCTTCGTCGTGCCGACATTCCTGTGGGCAGCGCGGAAATTCTCGGACTTGGTCCAGGCGATGAAATCATCGTGGCTCGCCCACACGGTGTGCGATGCAAACAGCGTGTAGCCTTCGGTCTCGTTGACCGGGCCTCGCAGCAGGTGGAATTCGCGGAACCCCTTCATCTCCGCAAGGCTGGAATCGCGGTTCTTCCACACGGCTTCGAAATCGTTCTCCGAGCCGGTCTGCACCTTGAAGCGGTTCATGGCGATGTACATGGTGGTTTCCTCTCACAGGGATGTTGATGATTTGCGGCCGCAGCGTTTTGTTCTGCGCACATTCAAAATGGGCCGATTTCGGTCTCGAACTCCAAACTTGCGCTTGCTGCCTGTGGTGGAATCGAAGGGAAGGGGGCTGCTTTGCGGATAATGCCAAGCGCCGCCTGATCGAAAGCCGCCGACCCTGAGGTCTCCAGGATGCGCAACTTATTTATGTTGCCCTTCCTGCCTATGACGAATTTAACAACCGCATTGTTGCGTGCCGCCAGTTGTAGGGACGGCGGCAGAGTGCGATTGACGCTGCCGAGCTTTCTAAAGACATCGCCGCGGTAGTTATCTTCCGCGGCAGTGCCTGCCTCGTTTTGCCTTTTGCCCTTGCTGGCCGCTTGCGCCGACAGGTCCTGGCCATCCGCCGTGCCGCGCTTCTCATCCGCCGTCTTTGACTGGGCAGCTGCCGGACTGGGCCTCGCGCTGGGGATCGGCGGCTGTTCTGGAACGGCGACAGGCGTCTCGGTGCTCCTGGGCTGAACGGTCGGCTGTGCCGGCGCTTCGGTCTTGGGAGCCACGCTCTGATCATCGGGGCGAGGGGCGCCGGCCACCAGTATGTCCGGGGTGACCGCCTGCGGTTTGACAGGTTCCGGCAAAGGCTTGAGCGGCGGCTTTGCCGCTTCCGCGGCAGGTTGGGAGGCCTCCGTTGGCTGCGACGGCTTGGGCGGCGTTGCCGGCTGTGGTTTGGCCGGTTGCGGGCTGGGCACCAGTGCAACGTTTATTGC
>NZ_RZRW01000306.1:0-7049 GCF_003998745.1 Mesorhizobium sp. M7A.F.Ca.US.014.04.1.1
TGCGCTGGCCGGCTATGACGAAGCCGGTGGCGGCAAGGGATATAGGCCGGTCGACCATTCCAGCGCCATCGACAAGAGTGGTGCCGCGCTGGCCAACGCATTCCGCGGTCACTGGCTGCCGAAAGTCACCGCCGGCTGGTTTTTTCGCGCCGAATCCTTCTACTCCGTGGCCCGATATCTCGATCAGGCGGCACTGGAAGACCCTTTTAGGCCCCCGCCGCCGGACTTCCTGTCCTGGTCGCATGGCGAGGGCTTTATCCGTTTTTTCGAGGAGCGCTGCCGCAGGCAAGGCATCTACATCCTCGACGAACCCGAAAGCGCACTGTCGCCGACGCGACAGATCGAGCTGCTCAAGATGCTGCGGCGCATGGACCAGTCGGGCACCGCGCAAGTGATCATGGCGGCGCATTCGCCGCTGCTGATGGCTTGTCCTGGCGCGCGGCTGTTCCGCATCAGCCGGTTCGGGCTCGATCCCACGGATTTCAGCGATACCGATCATTTTCGCATGATGCGCGACTTCTGCACCGATCCGCAGGCCTTTATGGAGGAAGCGCTGCGGGAGGATGACGCGTGAGCGCCGGCGATGATGACCTCAACTGGCGCGTCGAGCAGGCGTGCCGCGAAGGCTGGCCGGCGGCGACCGAGACGTTGGTTGATGGCTGGCTTCTGCGGCGATCGGGCGGACGGATCCGGCGTACCAATTCGGCCAATCCCTTGCGCGGCGAGCGTGGCGCGCCCGACAAAGTGATCGACGCCGCAGAGTCCTTCTACGTCGGCCACGGTCAGGCGCCGATGTTCCGAGTGCCTGATATCGCCGCCGAGCTCGAAACCGCACTCGACCATCGCGGCTACCAGCCGGAAGGCGGGACGATCCATCTCCATGCCGGGATCGGCGATCTGGCTGAAGTCCGCGACGAGCGGGTCGCTGTTTCGCCTGTGCCAGGCGAAGACTGGCTCGCGGCGCGCTTCCGCATGGAGGCTTATGACGACATCGATCGCCGCGTCTTTCGCGAGATGACCGGACTGATCGTCGGCGACCGGGCGTTCGTGTCCTGTACACGAGACAGCGAAATTGCCGCCTTGGCCTATGGCGTCATCCGCAATGGGCTGCTTGTGGTGGAATCGGTTGAAACCGACGGCCGTTTCAGGCAGCAAGGCCTGGGCCGCAAGACGGTGGGCGTCCTGATCGACTGGGCACGACAAACGGGTGCGTCAGCTGCATGCCTGCAGGTGGTGGCCGACAACACGCCGGCTCGCGCCCTCTACGCCTCGCTTGGGTTCAGCCGTGAACTTTACCGATACCACTACCGCAGGAAGCCGCATGAACCACGATAGCTACGACAACACTTACATTGCCGGCATCCTCAATTCGGTGAAGACCATCGCCATGGTCGGCGCGTCCGCCAATGATGTGCGGCCAAGCTATTTCGTGCTGAAATATCTGCTGGCCAAGGGATTTTCGGTGTTTCCGATCAATCCTGGCCAGGCCGGCAAGGAGATCCTCGGCCGGATGACCTATGCGAGGCTCGCCGATATTCCGGAGCCGATCGACATGGTCGACATCTTTCGCGCGCCGGCGGCGGTGCCCGGCATCGTCGACGAGGCGTTGCGGCTCGATCCCTTGCCGAAAGTGATCTGGATGCAGCTTGGCGTGCGCCATGACGAAGCAGCCGCGCGCGCCGAGGCCGCCGGCATCAAGGTGGTGATGAACCGCTGCCCCAAGATCGAATATGGCAAGCTGTCCGGCGAGATCGGTTGGACCGGCGTCAATTCCGGCGTGCTGTCGTCGAAGAAGCCGCTGATGCGGTCGGGATTCCAGAGTTTTGGCGTGCGGCAGAAGTAGTGCACGTCGCTCAAAAGTGCGCAGCGGTTTTGGGATAACGACGTGCACCAAAAGCAAGGCCTGACGCGCGATGCGCCTTAGGCGCAAAATTATTCCTTAGGCCAGCGCATTTTCTCGGGCCTCGGCCGCAGATCGCTAGCCGAAGGGTATTTTCTTCTTTGCATTCGCGCTCATGCTTCGCCAAGAATGCCCGGCGATTTCAAGAGTTTCAAAAGGGAGGTTTTCAGTGACCCGCACGCCAGGTTTCAACACGCTCGCCGTCCACGCCGGTGCCAAGCCCGATCCGGCGACCGGCGCGCGCGCCACGCCGATCTACCAGACGACCTCCTTCGTCTTCGACGACGCCGACCATGCCGCCTCGCTGTTCGGGCTGAAGGCCTTCGGCAACATCTACACCCGCATCATGAACCCGACCCAGGCAGTGCTGGAAGAGCGCATGGCGGCCCTCGAAGGCGGCACGGCGGCACTCGCGGTCGCCTCCGGCCATGCCGCGCAGGTGATCGTGTTCCACAATCTGATGCAGCCGGGCGACAATTTCGTTGCCGCCAACAAGCTTTACGGCGGTTCGATCAACCAGTTCGGCCATGCCTTCAAGAATTATGGCTGGGAGGTGCGCTGGGCCGACACCAATGACATCTCGACCTTCGAGAGCCAGATCGACGACAGGACCAAGGCGATCTTCATCGAGAGCCTCGCCAATCCGGGCGGCACCTTCGTCGATATCGAGAAGATCGGCGACATCGCGCGCAAGCACGGCCTGCCGCTGATCGTCGACAACACACTGGCCTCGCCCTACCTCATCCGGCCGATCGAGCATGGCGCCGACATCGTCGTCCATTCGCTGACCAAATTCATCGGCGGTCACGGCAATTCGATCGGTGGCGCCATCGTCGACGGCGGCACCTTCGACTGGTCGAAGTCGGGCAAATACCCGATGCTGTCGGAACCGCGCCCCGAATATGGCGGCCTCGTCCTGCACGAAACCTTCGGCAATTTCGCCTTCGCCATTGCCGCGCGCGTGCTCGGCCTGCGCGATCTCGGCCCGGCGATCTCCCCGTTCAACGCCTTCCTCATCCTGACCGGCCTGGAAACCCTGCCGCTGCGCATGCAGCGCCACTGCGACAATGCCGTCACCGTTGCCGCCTGGCTGTCCAACCACCCCAAGGTCGCATCGGTGAATTACCCCGGCCTGCCCTCAGACAAGAACAACGCGCTGCAGAAGAAGTACTCACCACTTGGCGCCGGCGCCGTGTTCACCTTCGCGCTGAAGGGCGGCTATGACGCGGGCGTCAAATTCGTCGAGGCGCTCGAGCTGTTCTCGCACCTCGCCAATGTCGGCGACACCAAGTCGCTGGTCATCCACCCGGCCTCGACCACGCACCGCCAGCTTTCCGACGAGCAGAAGGTCAAGGCCGGCGCAGGACCGGACACGGTGCGGCTTTCGATCGGCATCGAGGACGTCAACGACATCGTCGCCGACCTCGAACAGGCGCTAGCCAAGGTCTGATCGATCATGAGCGAGTCAAACTTTCTTTCCATCGGCGTCGACGCTGTCGACGCCGAACAGGGTGCACCGGCGCCCGACCGGCTGATCTCGGGCGATCCCAAATTCCGCACCTGGAATGTCGAGGAGCGCGACGGCGGCCTCTATGCCGGCATATGGGAATCGACCCCGGGCAAATGGCGCATCGTCTATGACGAGTGGGAGTTCTGCCACATCCTGTCCGGCGTTTCGGTGATCGCGGAGGACGGTGGGCAAGCGCGCACCGTCAAGACCGGCGACAGCTTTGTGCTGAAGCCCGGCTTCAAGGGCAGCTGGGAAGTGCTTGAAACGACTCGCAAGGAGTATGTGATCAAGCTTTGATCTCGCGTCGCCATGATGCTCGCGATCGGGGGGACAAACCGCTGTCCTGCCGAGCTATTTCAGAGGCAGAAAGAGTTCAACGACCACTTCGCGTAGCGGGCCCTCCGGGAAGTGGGACAGATGTCGTTGGCAATAGATCGGAAAGTCGCGTGCTTCCTCGCCGCTGGCCGGAAGCCATTCACGATAAAGATAAAGTGCTGCGGGTTCGAGATTGTTGGTATTGCCAGGGTAGCGCAGCACCGCGCAGCGCCCGCCGGGGATCACGCCAGCCTTCATCTGCCCGTCATTCGCCTCGATCGGCCGGTCTGTCCCGGCACAAATGTCCATGCTGTAGTCAGCCGGGACCGCGGGCTCCCTTTCGGAACGGAAGACGTTGAAGGTCGGGCTTGTCTCGGGCGACAAGCCCGCCGCCTTACGCCAGGCGATGAACCGCTGGATGGTGTCCTGGAGCGTCGCCCGGTCTCCGCGGTGCTCCATGATCGCCACCGGCGTCGGGGGCACATCGCGGATCGTCACGTCGTCGTGTTCAAAGATTATCTGCATAAGCGTGTTCCTTGCTTTTTCGAGGGGCCCGAAGGCCATGAGCCACGACCCCCAGTCGGGAGACTTCCGGAACGACGACGGCGATTGTCCGAACCGTTGCCGAAAGGCGCGGGCGAAGGCATCCGGCGCGTCGTAACCGGCATCCATGGCTATGTCGGTGACGCTTTGGGCGTCACTTTCGGCAAGTCTGTACGAAGCACGCTTCATGCGGGCGAGCTGGACATAGCGATGCACGGACACCCCGAAGGTGGACGTGAACTGCCGGTGGAAATGATATTTCGAGAACGCCGCGACACCGCTCAACGCCTCCAGCCCCAGATCGTCATCCAGATGCTGGTCTATATGGTCTAGCACCCGCTGCATTCGGGCTGGGTAGTTTTCAAGTGCGGCCTTCAACGTCTCTTTCTCCGTGACGACACCAGTTAGGCCTTTCCGAATATATCGCGCTCGACCGATCTTGCGATTTGGCATGGATCGACAGGGGCTGCCAGCAACGGCCTTCAGGCTCTCCCCCAAGCTTGTGCTGCCTGCGTATGACTATTTCGCTGGAACTGGCTGAGACAGCTTCCGGTGCCTTGTCGTGGAAGGGCATCGTGGGCGGTCCGGTGAGCCGACCTTGTGGTTGCTGCTGGCGCTATGGCTGGAATAGGCCGGCGACCAAATCCGCGCTTCGTCAAAAGCCGACGGCGAGCCTTTCCAGCCCATGGAAGTGGTAAGTGTCGCGGAAGCTTGGCCTTTCGGCAAGATGCAGCTTCGGGTGCCGTTCGAACAGGGTTTTCAGCGACACCTGCAATTCTAGCCTGGCCAGCGGCGCGCCGATGCAGAAATGGATGCCGGCGCCGAATGACACGTTCTTCTGGTCCGGACGATCGGGCCGGAAAGCTTGCGGTTCGGCGAAGGCGCGCGGGTCATGATTGGCCATGCCCAGCATCAGCCCGATCGTCTGGCCCGGCTGCACGACAATGCCAGGCGCGACTTCGATCTCCTGATAAGCGTAGCGCGTGAACATGTGCAGCGGCGCGTCGAAGCGCAGGCATTCCTCGACCGTTGCCGCGGTCGCTTCGGGTGAGCCGAAGAAGCGGCTGACATCGCCGCCTTGCATAAGGATCGCACGGACAGCGTTGCCGGTCTGATGCACTGTCGCTTCATGACCGGCATTGAGCAGCAGGATCGCCGAGGACACCATCTCGTCCTCCGACAGCTTTTTGCCGTCCTCCTGCGCCGAGATCAGCAGCGACAGCAGGTCGTCGCCAGGGTTCTTGCGTCGCTCGGTGACATGGAAACGCAGGAAATCGGCAAATTCGCCCGCGGCTCGGTTGGCCGTCTCTTCGATCGCGCGCGTGCGGCCATGCATGTACATGGCAACCATCTGGTGCGACCAGTCGAGCAGTTGCGGCCCCATGTCGACCGGCACACCGAGCATTTCGGCAATGATGGTGATCGGCAAGGGCGCCGCGAAGGCAGGCAACAGGTCGACCGTCTTGCCTGGTTCGAAACGGTCGATCAGCTCGTTGGCCAAAGCCTCGACACGCGGCCGCAGCCGTTCGACCTGACGCGAGACGAAGGCGCGGTTGACCAGTGTTCTCAGCCGCGTGTGCACCGGCGGCTCCAGTTCCAGCATCGAATTGGCTTCGACGCCGTCGAAAGCCCTGAGATGGCTGCGGTCCTGTCCGATACCGCGACTGTCTGGAATGCCGGCCGGATTCTGGCGGCCGAAACGGCGGTCGCGCAGCAGCCGGTTGACGTCGTCGAAGCCGCCAAAGCACCAGAAGCCGAATTCTTCCCAGAAGAATGCATTCGATAGGCCGTGGAGGAAAGCATAGGCATCATAAGGGTTTTGAAAAAAAGCCGGCTCGTGCGGGTCGAGCCGCAGATGTCGCGTGGCTGGATCAAAGGCCAGGGCAGGTGGCGTCAATTTGCTCATGCCAGACCAATAGCGCGGCTTGCCAGCCTGGTTCCAGACCGTATGTTGGCGCCCGCAATCCAATACGTTGAGCCAGCCGACCGGCTGCGGAAAGTCTGATTTGATGAAGGTGATCGTTGTCGGTGCGGGTATTGCCGGCCTCTCGACCGCGTGGTCGCTGGTCAAGGCGGGTCACAGCGTTTCGATCGTCGAGCAGGGGCCGATCCCAAACCCGTTGGCCGCCTCGGGCGACCACCACCGCATCATCCGCCGCGCTTACCGCGCGGGGACCGGCTACGGCCGGCTGATCACCGAAGCCTACCAGGCCTGGGACGAGATGTGGGCCGACCTCGGCGAAAACCATCTCGATCCCAGAGGATTTGTCTGCATTTCGCGCGAGCCCGGCGACGAGGCCGAGGAATATCGCGAGGGCCTGGAAGAAGGCAATTTTCCGTTCGAACTGCTGGAGCCCGATGCAGCCGTGAAACGCTGGCCGTTTCTGGAAGCCGGGTCGTTTCGCTACGCCTATTTCTCGACCGAAGGCGGCGCCCTGCATTGCCGCAAGATCGCGTCCGGCCTGGCAAAGTGGCTGCGCGCCAACGGCGCCAATGTCTACGAAAACAGCAAGGTCGTCGAGGTCGACGCCGAAGCCGGCCACATCGTGCTCGAAAGCGGCGAGACGATGCAGGCCGACCGCATCGTCGTCGCCGCAGGCGCCTGGGTGCTAAAACTGTTTCCGGAACTGGACGGAGAATTGAAGACCTATCGAACCGCACTTGCCTATGTCGAACCGCCGGCCGACCTCAAGGCGGCCTGGCAGGCGGCACCGGTCGTGCTCGATGTCGGCGGCGCGATCGACGGCTATGTGCTCCCGCCCTCCGGCGGCGCCGGCAGGA
>NZ_RZRW01000307.1:0-7038 GCF_003998745.1 Mesorhizobium sp. M7A.F.Ca.US.014.04.1.1
CGCATATCCACTTCATCTGCCCGCAGCAGATCGAGGAAGCGCTGATGTCAGGCATCACCACCATGCTCGGCGGCGGCACGGGCCCGGCGCACGGCACGCTGGCCACCACCTGCACGCCGGGGCCATGGCACATGGCCCGCATGATCCAGTCCTTCGACGCCTTTCCGATGAACATCGGCCTGTCGGGCAAGGGCAATGCCTCGCTGCCCGCCGCGCTCGAGGAAATGGTGCTGGGCGGCGCCTGCTCGCTGAAGCTGCACGAGGACTGGGGCACGACGCCGGCGGCCATCGATTGCTGCCTGTCGGTCGCCGACGATTACGACGTGCAGGTGATGATCCACACCGACACACTGAACGAATCCGGCTTTGTCGAGAACACGGTCGCCGCCATCAAGGGCCGCACCATCCACGCCTTCCACACCGAGGGCGCCGGCGGCGGCCACGCGCCCGACATCATCAAGGTCTGCGGCCTGCCCAACGTCATCCCGTCCTCGACCAATCCGACGCGGCCCTACACGGTCAACACGCTGGCCGAGCATCTCGACATGCTGATGGTCTGCCATCATCTGTCGCCGTCGATCCCCGAAGACATCGCCTTTGCCGAAAGCCGCATCCGCAAGGAGACCATCGCGGCGGAAGACATTTTGCACGACATCGGCGCCTTCTCGATCATCTCGTCGGATTCGCAGGCCATGGGCCGCGTCGGCGAAGTCGCGATCCGGACCTGGCAGACCGCCGACAAGATGAAACGCCAGCGCGGCTCGCTGCCGCAGGAGACCGGCAACAACGACAATTTCCGCGTCCGCCGCTACATCGCCAAATACACGATCAACCCGGCCATCGCGCATGGGCTGTCGAAAGACATCGGCTCGATCGCGGTTGGCAAACGCGCCGACCTGGTGCTGTGGAACCCGGCCTTCTTCGGCGTCAAGCCGGACATGGTGCTGATCGGCGGCATGATCGCCGCAGCCCCGATGGGCGACCCCAACGCCTCGATCCCGACGCCGCAGCCGATGCATTACCGGCCGATGTTCGGCGCCTATGGCAAGGCCAGGACCAACTCGTCGGTGACGTTCGTTTCCAAGGCAGCGCTCGAGTCGGGACTGCATGGCAGGCTCGGTGTCGACAAGCAGTTCGTCGCCGTCGAAAACACCCGCGGCGGCATCGGCAAGCATTCGATGGTGCTCAACGACGCCACGCCGCATGTCGAGGTCGATCCGGAAACCTACGAGGTGCGCGCCGACGGCGAGTTGCTGACCTGCGAGCCGGCGACGGTGCTGCCGATGGCGCAACGGTATTTTCTGTTTTGAAGCGGCGCTTCCACCGGGCGAGCATTATCCGTTGCAGCCCTTGGTGGAAGGCAGCACTATGCGGCCAACCAACAGCTGCATTGTGATCGAGCATGACCACCGAAATCGCTTCCGCCCACGACATCTTCCCGCACATCCGCATCGTCATGGGCATGGTGATCGGGCTTGGTGTCGCCCGCCTGCTGTCGGGGGTGGCGCGCATCGTCCAGCATCCCGGCCAGTACAAGCTCTATACCGTGCATCTGGCCTGGGTCGTCTCGGTGCTCCTGATGCTGGTGCATTTCTGGTGGTGGGAGTTCGGCCTCTACGCCGTCGAGATCTGGACCTTCGGCAAATATTTGTTCATCATTTTCTACGCGATCACGCTGTTCCTGCTGTGCGCGCTTTTGTTTCCCGATTCGATGCTGGACTACACCAGCTACGAGGATTTCTTCTATTCGCGGCGGGCGTGGTTCTTCGGCCTGCTGGCGGCGACCTATCTGCTCGACGTGGTCGACACGCTGCTGAAGGGGCCGGAGCATTTCGCCCGCTTCGGCAGCGAGTATCTGTTCCGCACGCCCGTCTTCGTCGCGCTCTGCATCATCGCGATCCTGGTGCGCGACCGCCGCTTCCACATCGCCTTTGTCACGGCGGCGCTTATCTACCAGATATCGTTCATCCTGCGGCTCTTCGACACCATCGTCTGAACGAACGCGATGGTCTAGCTTTGTTGGGGAAAGGCAGGGTTCGACATGTACAAGGCCATTGGATCGCGCGTGTGCGGGCACAAGCAAATGGGAAATCCATGAAATGAAACTCAACCTCAACACCGACTTCACCAAATTCCCGCGCGTCGTCTCGGTGCTGTCCGCCGGCGCTGCCGGAACCACCCTACCGTCCGGCCGGGCCATTCTCGCCCATGACGAGCGGCATCTGCGCCGCCGGGCCATCGAACTTGCCGACGGCAGCAAGGTGCTGGTCGACCTGCCCGAACCCGTCGCCTTGAACGATGGCGACCGGCTGGTGCTGGAGAATGGCGGCCATATCGAGATCATCGCGGCACCGGAAGAGGTCTACGACATCCGCGCCCGCGATGGCGTGCATCTGGCCGAACTCGCCTGGCATATCGGCAACCGCCATCTCGCGGCAGGCATCGAGGCCGGACGCATCCTCATCCTGCGCGACCATGTCATCAAGGCGATGCTGGAGGGGCTGGGCGCCACCGTGACCGACGTTTCCGAACCGTTCAAGCCGGTGCGCGGCGCCTATTCCGGCCATGCTGGGCAAAGCCACGATCACGGCCATGCGCATGCGCACGCCGAAGCGCACAGCCATTCTCATGGCGAAGCGCATTCCCATTCGCACAGTCATGCCGGCCATCACCACGATCATGACTGACCAGCCTTCGAACATCGCCCTGCTGCGGCTGATGGCGTGGCTGTCGCCTGCCTTTCCGGTCGGCGGCTTTTCCTACAGCCATGGTCTCGAGCGGGCGGTGCATGACGGGTTGGTTGCCGATGCCGGGAGCCTCGCCGGCTGGCTGGAGACGCTGGTCGAGATGGGCTCGGGCTGGAACGACGCCGTGCTGTTCGCCGAGAGCTGGCGCCGAGCATGCGGCACCGGTGATCTCGATGAAGTGGCGGCACTCGCCGAAGCCCTGGCCGGCTCGCGCGAACGCCATACCGAGACCATGCTCCAGGGTGGAGCCTTCCTCAAAGCGGCGGCCGCCTGGCCTAATCCGGTGCTGGAGCGCCTGCCGGCCGAATGCGCCTATTGCGTCGCCGTCGGCGCCATTGCGGGTGGCAACGGCATCGCGCTTCAGGATGCGCTGTCAGCCTTCCTGCAAACCTTCTTCTCCAACCTTGTGCAGGCAGCGATCCGGCTTGGCATCGTCGGCCAGAGCGGCGCGACCACGTTGTTAGCCGGCTTCGAGCCGCTGGCCCTGGCGACCGCAAGCCGCGCCGCGCGCTCGACACTCGACGATCTCGGTGGCTGCGCCTTCGTCTCCGATGTCATGGCGATGAAGCATGAAACCCAATATTCGCGACTGTTCCGCTCATGATTTTTCTCGCCTTCTCGCTATCCTTTGTCCTGCTGCTGATCACCGTTCTGCATGTCTATTGGGGCCTTGGCGGCATCTGGCCGGGCCAGGACGCAGCCTCCTGCGCTCGCGCCGTGGTCGGCTTTCGCGGCGTCGATGAGATGCCGACGCCGTTTGCCAGTTTCGCCGTTGCCGCGTGCTTGTGCCTGGCGACACTATGGCCGCTGGCGCTCATGGGAGTCTTCGCTTCACCCTTCCCCAAGGAGGGTCTCGCCGCCACGTCGCTGCTCATCGGTCTGGTGTTCCTGGGGCGCGGCATAGCCGGCTTCACGCCATGGTGGCGGCGGCTGACGCCTGAACAGCCTTTCGCGCGGCTCGATGTCCGCTATTATTCGCCGCTGTGCCTGTTGATCGGGCTCGGCTTTGCCATCCTCGCCATCACGGAGTTTCCCGCATGACACAGACAAATGGTCCGCTGCGCGTCGGCATTGGCGGCCCGGTCGGTTCGGGCAAGACGACGCTGACCGAAAAACTGTGCAAGGCGCTGCGCGACGAGTTTTCCATCGCCGTCGTCACCAACGACATCTACACCAAGGAAGACGCCATGATGCTGGCGCGGCTGCAGGCGCTGCCCGAGGACCGCATCATGGGTGTCGAGACCGGCGGCTGCCCGCATACCGCGATCCGCGAGGATGCCTCGATCAATCTGCAGGCGATCGCGCAGATGAACAGGAAGTTCCCGGACCTCGACATCGTCTTCATCGAATCCGGCGGCGACAACCTTGCCGCCACCTTCTCGCCGGATCTCGCCGACCTGACGCTCTATGTCATCTCGGTCTGCCAGGGCGAGGAGATTCCGCGCAAGGGCGGGCCGGCGATCACCCGCTCCGATTTCCTGGTCATCAACAAAAGCGATCTGGCTCCTTACGTCAACGTCAACCTCGACGTGATGGAGAGCGACGCCGGCCGCATGCGCGGCAAGCGGCCGTTCGGCTTCACGGACCTGTCGCGCGGCAAGGGACTGCAGGAGGTGATCGATTTCATCATCGAGCATGGCGGCCTGCGAGCCGGCGCTGCCGCTGCCAGCACGGCGGCGTGAGCATCCCTGCACCAACCAAAACCGGTTGCGGGAATGGGCTGGCCACGGCATTCTTGCCGAAACCGGAGGATTTTTCGATGAGCCTTGCCCGTCTGCAAAAGGAAACGCTGACCAACCTGCCCTACTATGAGGAGCGCGTCGATCTCGCCTGTGCCTTCCGCTGGACGGCGCGGCTCAACATGCACGAGGCGGTGGCCAATCATTTCTCGCTGGCCGTCAACGATGAGGGCACACAATTCCTCATGAACCCCAACCAGGTGCATTTCTCGCGCATCAAGGCGAGCGACCTTCTGATGATCGATGCCAACGATCCGGAAACGCTCTCCGGCCCCAATGCGCCCGACCCGACGGCGTGGGGGCTGCATGGCGCCATCCATCGCAATGTGCGTCACGCGCGCTGCGTCATGCATGTGCACTCGATCCACGCTACGGTGCTGGCATCGCTCGCTGACTCGACATTGCCGCCGATCGACCAGAATTCGGCGATGTTCTTCAACCGCCATGTCGTCGACGCGCACTATGGCGGGCTGGCCTTCGAGGAGGAGGGCGAGCGCTGCTCGCAGCTTCTCGTCGATCCCAAGGTCAAGGTGATGGTGATGGGCAATCACGGCGTGCTGGTCATCGGCGACACGGTCGCCGATGCCTTCAACCGCATGTTCTATTTCGAACGCGCCGCCGAGACATACATCAAGGCGCTGTGGACCGGCCGCCCGCTGCGCACGCTTTCTGACGCGATCGCCGAAAAGGCGGCGAGCGAGATGGACGATTATCCCGGCCAGGCCGAACGCCATCTCAGCGAGTTGAAGGCGATCCTCGACGAGCAGGAACCGGTCTACCGGAATTGAGCGTCCTTCTCCCCGTGCCGTCACTATACGGGGAGAAGGTGCCGGCAGGCGGATGAGGGACGGCGCCGACCTGGGCGGTTTTCCTCAGAGCCCCAGCTCTTTCCCCAATTCCTCGGCGCTGTTGATGACGACGGCGCCGGGCGGGCCTTCCATCGGCTTTTCCGGCCAGAAGATCGTCTTCATTCCCGCCGCCAGCCCTGCCATGGCGCCCGGCCAGCTGTCGTCGATCGCCACCGCCTGCGCGGGGTCGACATCGGCCAGATACGCGGCGCGCAGGAATGGCTCGGCATGCGGCTTGCCTTCGCGCACGTCGTTGCGGCTGATCGTCTTCATGCCGGGGTAGATCAGGCCGACCATGCTCAAATTGGCGTCGACGATCATCCGGTCCGAATTCGAGACCACGGCCTGCTGGATGCCTCTTGTACGCAGCTCGTTGAAGATCTCGATCGCGCCGGGGCGCGGCTTCAAGCTCTCCACCAGCGGCAGGTAGTGTTCGTATTTGCGCAGGATCCAGTCGTCGAAAGGCAGGTCCAGGCCGAACTCGTCGCGCATCATCTCGTAGACCGGCCAGGCGGCGACGCCGAGCACGCGCTCATGCAGATCGTTCGGCGGGACAAGGCCGACATTGCGCATCGCCGCCACCAGGGCAGCTTCGTGCAGCGGTTCGCTGTCGACCAGCGTGCCGTCCATGTCCCAGAAAACCGCTTTCGGCGTCATGCGAGGCTCCTTTTTGCCATCCCTTAAAGGGTTTGAGCCGGGAGATAAACCTTCGGAGCGCAAGAACGTGCCGCCTGCCGGGACCGCAGCCAAGTCTCTTGGCGAGACAGACATCGTGGGGAGACGAGAAACTGGGCCGTGCCTACGCCGAGGGACAGCAAGCAATTGCCCCCGAGATTTGACAATTGCGCAGCAGGCCGTTCCCTGCGAAAGTGGGCATGGGCCGCTCTCATGACCGGCGGTCTCGGGAGGCAGGACTTTGAATAGCCGGCAGGATGGTGGCAGCAACAGGCTGGACGATGCGGCACGCGCCGGCTGGCTTTATTATGTTGCCGGCAACACACAGGACCAGATCGCTTCGACGCTTGGCATCTCGCGGCAAACGGCGCAGCGGCTGGTATCGCTGGCGGTGTCGGAGGGCTTGATCAAGGTTCGCGTCGACCATCCGATCGCCAACTGCCTCGATCTGGCGGCACGGCTGAGATCGCGCTTTGCGCTCGATCTGGTCGAAGTGGTGCCGAGCGACCCCAACTCGTCCTCGACCACGATCGGCATCGCCGAGGCGGCTGCCGCCGAGATCGAGCGACGGTTGCGTTCACCGACCCCGATCGTCATGGCGATCGGCACCGGGCGCACGCTGAAGGCGGCGATCGAGCAGCTGCCGCCGATGGAATGCCCGCAGCACAAGGTGGTGTCGTTGACCGGCAACATCTCGCCGGACGGCTCGGCCGCTTTCTACAACGTCATCTTCACCATGGCCGACAGGGTCAAGGCGCGTTCGTTTCCGATGCCGCTGCCGGTCATCGCCTCGTCGCCGGAGGAGCGCGAGATGCTGCTCAACCAGCCGATGATCCAGCCGACGCTTGCGCTTGCCGCCGAGGCTGACGTCACCTTCATCGGCATCGGCGACCTCGGCCCCAAGGCGCCGCTCTACGAGGACGGCTTCATTTCGGAGAGCGAATTGAAGGCGCTGCAGAAGGCCGGGGGCATCGCCGAGATCGTCGGCTGGGTGTTCGATAGGGAAGGCCGCATGATCGAGGGCATCAC
>NZ_RZRW01000308.1:0-7004 GCF_003998745.1 Mesorhizobium sp. M7A.F.Ca.US.014.04.1.1
GTTCCCGGCCGCATCTTGGCCATGGCGTCGGCGGCGACGGAGAACGAGATCTGGAGCATGCCGTCATGGCCGACGAAACGGATGCGCTGGCCCGCCTCGTCATAGCTGCGGCTGCGGTTGGGGAAGGTGAGGCTCATGTCTTAGCCTCCGTAACTTTCTTGGTCACCCGCTTCTTCTTCGGCGTCGGATTGAGGGCCTGGGCGACACGATCGGCCTCTTCCTTGGCCAGCCGAAGCTCCCTCAGCCTTGCCGTCTTGATCTCCCTGGCTCTTGCCTCGGACATATATTCGGCGGTCGCCTTGTTTTTCTCCGCTGTCTTCTTCTGCTTGTCGACAAAGCGGGCTTCAGCTTTTTCCATGATCGTCTGATTGCCTTCGGCCATCGAAGAAATCTCCCTTGTGCCTGAAATCGTGAAAGTGAACTTGTCCGATAAATAGGCACTCGATCGGCAAAATTCAATCTTTTGAATTATTTGACATTCTGCGGATATCACGAAACGGCCAGCTGAAATAATACTTTTGAATATTTAATTTGGTACGCGAATAATTTTTGGCACTCCTATCTATCGAGTGCCAACGCGTCTATAGAGGAGGGGCGTGGCCGCCTGTGCCGGCCCCCAGAAAGAAAGTTCCCATGAAATTTCGGCCACTCCACGACCGCGTCGTCATTCGTCGCGCCGAAGGCGATATCAAATCCAAGGGCGGGATCATCATCCCCGACACTGCCAAGGAAAAGCCGCAGGAGGGCGAAGTCATCGCTGTCGGCCCTGGCGCACGCGACGAAAACGGCGCGCTTGTTCCGCTCGACGTCAAGGCCGGCGACTTCATCCTGTTCGGCAAATGGTCGGGCACCGAGGTCAAGATCGACGGCGAGGACCTTCTGATCATGAAGGAAGCCGACATTATGGGCGTCATCGACAAGGACGAGACTGGCATCATCGACAAGGGCGAGACCGCTGCAACCGACAAGACCGTGGCCGCCAAGAAAGCTGCCTGACCTTATTTTCTCCGAACGTACTGGATAAAAATCATGTCTGCCAAGGAAATCAAATTCTCCACCGACGCGCGCGACCGCATGCTGCGCGGCGTCGAGATCCTTACCAATGCTGTGAAGGTCACGCTCGGCCCCAAGGGCCGCAACGTCATCATCGACAAGGCCTATGGCGCGCCGCGCATCACCAAGGACGGCGTCACCGTCGCCAAGGAAATCGAGCTTGCCGACAAGTTCGAGAACATGGGCGCCCAGATGGTGCGCGAAGTGGCCTCGAAGACCAACGACCTCGCCGGTGACGGCACCACCACCGCCACGGTGCTGGCCGCCTCGATCCTGCGCGAAGGCGCCAAGCTGGTCGCCGCCGGCATGAATCCCATGGATTTGAAGCGCGGCATCGACCAGGCGGTTTCCGCCGTGGTCAAGGAAATCCAGGCGCGCGCCAAGAAGGTCAAGTCGTCGGCCGAGATCGCGCAGGTCGGCACCATCGCCGCCAATGGCGATGCCAGCGTCGGCGAGATGATCGCCAAGGCTATGGACAAGGTCGGCAATGACGGCGTCATCACCGTCGAGGAAGCCAAGACCGCAGAGACCGAACTCGACGTCGTCGAAGGCATGCAGTTCGACCGCGGCTATCTCTCGCCCTATTTCGTCACCAATGCCGACAAGATGCGCGTCGAGCTGGAAGAACCCTACATCCTCATCCACGAGAAGAAGCTCGGCAATCTGCAGGCGATGCTGCCGATCCTCGAAGCGGTGGTGCAGAGCGGCAGGCCGCTGCTGATCATCTCCGAGGACGTCGAGGGCGAGGCTCTGGCGACGCTGGTCGTCAACAAGCTGCGCGGCGGCCTCAAGGTCGCGGCCGTCAAGGCGCCTGGCTTCGGCGATCGCCGCAAGGCGATGCTGGAAGACATCGCCGTGCTCACGTCGGGCCAGATGATCTCCGAGGACCTCGGCATCAAGCTCGAAAACGTCACCATCGAGATGCTCGGCCGCGCCAAGCGCGTGCTGATCGAGAAGGACACCACCACGATCATCGACGGTGCCGGCACCAAGGCGACCATCCAGGCGCGCGTCGCTCAGATCAAGGGCCAGATCGAGGAGACGACGTCAGACTACGACAAGGAAAAGCTGCAGGAGCGGCTGGCCAAGCTCGCCGGCGGCGTTGCGGTGATCCGGGTCGGCGGCTCGACCGAGGTCGAGGTCAAGGAGCGCAAGGACCGTGTCGACGACGCACTGCATGCAACCCGCGCGGCCGTCGAGGAGGGCGTGCTGCCCGGCGGCGGCGTCGCCTTGCTGCGGGCGGCCAAGGCGCTCGATACCGTGCAGACCGACAATTCGGACCAGAGGACAGGTGTCGACATCGTGCGCCGTGCCATCGAAACGCCGGTCCGGCAGATCGCCGAGAATGCCGGCGCCGAAGGCTCGATCATTGTCGGCAAGCTGCGCGAGAAAAGCGAATTCGGCTGGGGCTGGAACGCCCAGACCAATGAATTCGGCGATCTCTTCGGCCAGGGCGTTATCGACCCGGCCAAGGTGGTGCGCACCGCCCTCCAGGACGCGGCATCGGTCGCCGGCCTGCTGGTGACCACGGAGGCGATGGTGGCCGAGAAGCCGAAGAAGGAAGCCGCCGCCCCGGCAATGCCCGCCGGCGCCGGCATGGACTTCTGAAGTCGCGGCCCAATCCGCCCGCTCCCCTGGCGGGGAGCGGGCGTCAGTCGAAGAGAGAGTGGAGGTAAAGATGGATGCAATGGCTGGCCTCGGATCCGTACCGGCTCCTACGCATCAAGCGAAGGAATTCCTGGCCTATGAAACAGAATGCAGGAACGTGCTGAAGCCGCTGCTGGCAGGGCTGCTCGACATGGCTGAAGCCGCCGGCTGGAACCGGCGAACCGCGGCGTCGGCACTGATGTTCCTCGCAGCGCAGCAAGTGTCGGCAACATCCGAGGTATCCGCCGGCAGCGGCTGAACGGAAATCGGCCAGTCCCTTCACCTATCCGCGGCGGGCCGTGCTTCCCGGTGTTCGGCCCGCTGCAGGCCCTGAACAATCGAGAGGAGGTACAAGCCATGAATCGCGGGCAATTCGAAGAACCGGTCACACTTCTGGTCGGAATGGGCTTTCCGAGGATGATCGACAGCGTGATGGAAGCCTATGCACTGCTGCAGGACTGGCCGAGCGCCGGCCGCAACGGCGCCCATGCCATCGCACTCAACGCTTGCAAGGCGGGCATCGTCGGCGAAATCGATCCGGAGACGGTGCGGGCCACGCTGGTCAGCTTCGCGCGCCGCCACGACATACTGGTGCCTGACATGGTTACGCCGCTCGCGACGGTGGCGGGTGGTGCGCTGCGCACCAGCTGAACTACGATGACGGCGCTGCAACAGCGCCTGAACACGCTGTTCTTGCGATAGGCCAGGCGCCCACCGGACACGTTGGAATTCCGTTTCGGGCGGTAGTGTTCTCGTTGGTCAGTCGAGCGAACGCGTCAGCAAGACTGACCTGTTCTGCCCGAATAGCGCCTCTGAGCGCGCCCTTCCGGTTAAAAAAGTATCATCCATTGTCTTGAATCGTGGTGGCGCCTGTTGTCATGAGCCGGTACCGTGGCTCTTGAAATGCAGAGCCGAAACCAATTCGGCCGGTTTAGGGAATTGGGCCGAACGCGGCAAATATCCGTGCCGGCCGGGAGGAAACGGACATGGAACCGGACCTGGAAGTTGTCCAGATACGACGCGGGGAGTCCTTCAAGGCGTGGTCGCATGGCTACCCCTTCCATACGGTGCGCTGGCACTTCCATCCAGAATATGAACTGCATCAGGTAATCTTCACCAACGGCCGCTATTTCGTCGGCGACTTCATCGGCGAGTTCGAGCCGGGCAATCTGGTGCTGACGGGGCCGAACCTGCCGCACAATTGGGTCAGCGACATCCCCAAGGACAGCTCGATCCCGCTGCGCGGCCGCATCATTCAGTTTTCCGAAAGTTTCATCGGCGATGCCATGCATGTGCTGCCGGAGCTGGCGGGGCTTGCGGCTCTGCTCGAGGCGTCGCGGCGCGGCGTGCTGTTTTCCAACCGCACCAGCAAGGCGCTGGCGCCATTGATGGAAGAGATGATGCAGGCGCAGGGCGTGCGCCGCATCGAGCTGTTCATGATGATCGCCGGCCTGCTAAGCCGCGCCCAGGAATTCCAGCTGCTGGCCAGCGCCAGCTATCGGCCCGATCCGTCGGGCTACATGACCGCCGGCATGAACAAGGCGCTCGCCTATATCAGGGAGAACCTGACGCAGCTGTTCGACGAGGCGGATCTCGCCGCCATCGCCGGCCAGTCGACCGGGGCCTTCTCGCGCTCGTTTCGCCGCCACACCGGCATGTCGCTGGTGCAGTATGTCAAGCGGCTGCGCATCAATCTCGCCTGCCAGATCCTGATGAGCGACGAGCAGGCCTCGATCACCGACATCTGCTACGAGGTCGGCTTCAACAACCTGTCCAATTTCAACCGGCAGTTCCTGGCGGAGAAGGGCATGCCGCCCTCGCGCTTCAGGCGCCTGCTGGCCGACAACATCAACGCGGGAAAAGCCGCTTAACGGAGGAGCCAGGGAGGAACCAAGGGAGGATTTTTCTTTTGCATGACGGACGTGAGCCGCGTTGAGCGGTTCGTGATGGAGAACGCTTGTCTCGAATTCCTCCGTCGGCGGAGGACGTCGGCGCGGCTCGAAAGTCCAGCGCCGGACCCTGGTACCCCTTCAATTGGGGCGAGGGTGGATGGGTGTCTTCAGACCACCAAAGCAGTCACGACCTTCTTACAACATATCCAGAAACGGAGAAGACCGAATGACCAAACTTTCAATTTCATTGAAGTCCACTGGCAAGTCCGCCGGCATGGCAGCGCTTGCGCTGTCGCTGCTGGCAGGCACCGCCGCTATCGCCAAGGCAGCCGAAGTCACCGACGCCACCGTCGCCTTCCTGATGCCTGACCAGGCCTCGACCCGTTACGAACAGCATGATTATCCCGGCTTCGCCGCCGAGATGAAGAAGCTGTGCCCGGGCTGCAAGGTGCTCTACCAGAACGCCGATGCCGACGCCTCGCGCCAGCAGCAGCAGTTCAACTCGGTGATCTCGCAGGGCGCCAAGGCGATTGTGCTCGACCCCGTCGACTCGACCGCCGCCGCCTCGCTGGTCAAGCTGGCGCAGAGCCAGGGCATCAAGGTCATAGCCTATGACCGGCCAATCCCGACAGCGCCGGCCGACTTCTATGTCTCGTTCAACAATGAAGGCATCGGCAAGGCCATCGCCGATTCGCTGGTCGAGCACCTGAAGGCGCTGAAGGTCGATCCGGCCACCGGCGGCGTTTTACAGATCAACGGTTCGCCGACCGACGCGGCGGCCGGCCTGATCAAGAAGGGCATCCATGCCGGCCTCGACAACAGCGGCTACAAGATCCTGGCCGAATACGACACGCCGGAATGGGCGCCGCCGAAGGCGCAGCAATGGGCCGGCGGCCAGATCACCCGCTTCGGCCCGAAAATCCTCGGCGTGGTTGCCGCCAATGACGGCACCGGTGGCGGCGCCATCGCGGCCTTCAAGGCGGCCGGCGTCGATCCGGTGCCGCCGGTGACCGGCAATGACGCGACGATCGCGGCACTGCAACTGATCATCGCCGGCGACCAGTACAACACCATCTCCAAGCCGAGCGAGATCGTGGCGGCGGCCGCCGCCAACATCGCCATCAAGCTACTTTCTGGCGAGACGCCTAAGGCCGAGATGACGCTGTACGATACGCCCTCGCAGCTGTTCACGCCGGCTGTTGTGACGCAGGAAAACCTGAAGGCCGAGATCATCGACAAGAAGATCAACACCGCGGCCGAGCTCTGCGTCGATCGTTACGCGGAAGGCTGCAAGAAGCTGGGCATCGGGAACTGACCGCGACCCTTGCCCGCTCCGCTGCCTGGCCACCCGCGTGGTGGCCAGGCAGCGCTCATGCGAAATTTTTGAACCGGTTTTGAAAGGCTTCCTGGCATGACCGATACCTCGGACGAACCGGTTCCGGCAGGCGAGCTGGTGCTCAGCCTGCGCGGCGTTTCGAAGAATTTCGGCGCCGTTTCGGCGCTCACCGACATCGATCTCGATGTCCATGCAGGCGAAGTGGTGGCGCTGGTCGGCGACAATGGCGCCGGCAAGTCGACCCTGGTCAAGATCCTGGCCGGCGTGCATCAGCCGAGCTCAGGCACGATCAGTTTTCGCGGCAAGCAGGTGACACTTGCCGATCCGAGTGCCGCGCTGACGCTCGGCATCGCCACCGTGTTCCAGGACCTGGCGCTGTGCGAGAACCTCGACATCGTCGCCAACATCTTCCTTGGCCGCGAACTCAGCCCGCTGCGGCTGGACGAGGTGGCGATGGAAGTGCGCGCCTGGACGCTGCTCAACGAGCTTTCGGCGCGCATCCCGAGTGTCCGCGAAGTGGTCGCTTCACTGTCGGGCGGCCAGCGCCAGACGGTGGCGATCGCGCGCTCGCTGCTGCTCGAACCCAAGCTCATCCTGCTCGACGAGCCGACGGCAGCGCTTGGCGTGGCGCAGACGGCGGAAGTGCTCAATTTGATCGAGCGGGTGCGCGACCGCGGCCTCGGCGTCGTCATCATCAGCCACAACATGGAAGACGTGCGCGCCGTCGCCGACCGCATCGTCGTGCTGCGGCTTGGCCGCAACAACGGCATCTTCTCGCCCGATGCCTCGAACCAGGAACTGGTCAGCGCCATCACCGGCGCCTCGAACAATTCGGTGTCGCGGCGCGCCGAGCGCAGGCAGGCCAGGCAAGACCAGACCCAGGAGCCACGCCCATGAGCCGCGAAGCCGAACAGGCCGCCCCCGTGCCGCCGCAGCTCGACCGCGCCGATGTGCGCGTCAAGCTCGAGGCGGGGATCGGCGGCGCCATCCGCCGGTTCTTCGACCGGGTCCGCTCGGGCGATCTCGGCTCGCTGCCAGTGATTGTCGGGCTGGTCATCATCTGGACGGTGTTCGCC
>NZ_RZRW01000309.1:0-6990 GCF_003998745.1 Mesorhizobium sp. M7A.F.Ca.US.014.04.1.1
GGCAACCGGGTCTGCTCGTGCCCGCCGCTGTCCGACTATCTGGGGGCCGCGGAGTAATTTACGCTGAGCGCAAGGCCGGCTTGATCGGCTCGGCCTTGCCCATCCTCTTGCGGCTGATGACGCAATTTCGTCCGGCGCGTTTGGCGGCATAGAGCGCCGCGTCTGCCTCGGTGAGCACGTTGTCGAGGCTGCTGCCGCTTGCCTCGCCAAAGCCGATGCCGCCGCTGACCGTGCTGCGCAATTTGCCGAGCTGGGTGGGGACGATTTCGGCGCCGAAAGCCACGCCGATCTTGCTGGCGAGATCGTAGGCCTTTTCGTCCGTCATCCGCGACATGACGACTGCGAACTCCTCGCCGCCAAGGCGAAAAGCGTCGACGCCGGGCCGGGCATATTTCTTGATGACGGCGGCAAAACGGCACAAGACCTGATCCCCAACCGGGTGACCGTAGACATCGTTCGTCCGCTTGAAGTGGTCGAGGTCGAACATGACGATAGACATGAATGGACCGAAACTCCGCTCGCCGTAAAGCGACGTCAATGCCCGGCGGTTCAGCAACCCTGTCAGCGGGTCGGTCATGGTCTCGGCCTTGAGCTCGATCTGCGCCTGCAGATGATGGAGGGAGAGCGTCAATGCTCCGAGCCCGGTCATGCAGGCCACCGCCACGACGGAATTCAATCGTTCGGCCCAATTGTCGGGCGCAATCGCGAGCGTCCATTGCCCCTTGGTCAGCAGAACCACGCCGCAAAGCGCAAACGACATCGCGCAGGTGCCGCTCAGAAACGAAACCACCAGCAGGATGCGGCGATCGTGACTGCCGTTGATCCAGAACATGGCGCCGATCGCCGACAGCAGCGCCGTCACCGTGGTGTAGGTGATGATGAAGCCAACGCCGTCAAAGCCAAGGAAAGTGACAGCGGCACAGATAGTCATGGCGGCAAGCGCCGGTGCAACGGCGCGCCTGTAGCCGGGCACGCCGAGATATTGCATGGCCGACAAGCAGAGGATCAGGAACCCCAGGCTGAGCAGCGCAAGCACGATCTGGCAAAGCAGCGGATCGGGGTCCTTGGTGTACCGCCAGAACAGGATCACATGCGCGACGAGCACCAGAATTCCGCACGCCACCGTCAGCACGAAACCTGCCTTGGGTGCGGTGAACCAGATCGCAAACATGGTGACGCTGAGGCATATGCCCGACAGCGCGGCTGCGAGCAGGAGCGAACTGAAGTCCAGCATATCGGGCAAGGGCCTCTCGAGCGTCGGCGGTTGCGCTGCATTCTAGGTCAGCGGCTGCCCCCAGATACGGATTTTCAGGCGATCCATCGATGCAACCTGCAGATAGGGTTTACAAAGCGTCGATGGCACGTGTCCCGAAACCGGACCATTGGACGCGAGATCAACCCTTGTTCAGGAGAGCGAGGTTGGCGTTGACGACGGTGGGATCGGCCATGCCGGCCTTCGCTTCGAGCAGCAGCGCCTTGGCCTTCTTGCGATTGCCGCGCAGCAGTTGCGAATAACCCATATTGTTGACGATCTGCGGCCTGCGACCGGCGACTTTCAGAAGCTGGCCGTAGGCACGGTCGGCGAAGTCGAAGCGGCCGAGTTCATCATAGGAAGCCGCGAGCCCCATCCAGGCCTCCGCATTGTCGGCCTTCAACTCGACGGCCTTGCGGAAGTGCTTTTCGGCGAGGCCGTAATTGGCGTCGCGAAACTGCGCCTTGCCTTGCGCCAGATCGGAGGTTTCGGTGTCTTTAGCCGCCGGTTGGATGGCGGTGGTCTTGGTGGTGTCGACGCCACTCGTCGAACAGCCAGACATCATCAAGACGGCCGCCATCGTGGCCATTGCCGGGAAATTATTGTGACGCATGCCCCTGCCTCATCGCCCGATTTGCCGGGTCGTTCTTCAGGAAACACAATATATCAGCGGCGATTAAACTTCGGTGCCGAAACGCCGCCAAAATTCGGCTTCGGGCACACCAGCCATTAACCACCAGGCCGCGGTGCTTCAGTCGCAGCCAGCGGCGTCCTCACGGCTCCAGGGCTTTGAGCCCCGCAGGAGCCGTATACCGGCTGCCGTCATAGCGCAGCCGGTAGGTTTGGCTCACGGACTTGCCGGGATGGGACTGGCACTCGCCATCCTTGTCGGGCAACGGATTGTCGGTATCCATTCGCTCGACCACCGTTATGTCGTGGTAGCCATGATGTTTGGCCGGGCTCATCGCCAGGCTAACCCGACTGGTATGGAAGGATCCGGCGCAATTGGTATCACCCTCGCCGCCATTGCCGGCCACGACCAGGCCATCGAGCACCATCCTCAGGGAATCGCCATCGACGGCATAGAGCCGCAGGTCGGTTTCACTGAACGGATTAGGCAGCGAATTGTTTGCCATTTCGATGCGCAGGCCAAAGGCAGTAACATCGGGCGCCAGCGCATAGCGGCCGGTATCAAGCTCCACCTGGCGGATGGCGATGGCATCATCATTCATCAGCCCGGGCTGGAGCAGGCGCTGGCGCACCTGCCGGCTCTTCCTGTCGACAATCAAAAGCTCGATATCGCCGGCATGCGCGTAGTCGCTGGGTTGGGACCCGTCCATCAGCGGCACTGCGACCAACAGCAGGTCGTCATGGGCGGGCCAGATCTTGCAAGCCAGCCCTGGCGGATCGCCATACGCGAATGTCAGGGCAATGCTGGTGTGGGGTTCGAGCGTGAACGAGGTGCCGTCGGCGCTCTTTCGAGCTTTGGGATAGGCCTGCTGCACCAAGGCGGCGGCATCGCCGCAATCGCCGGCCACGGCCCAGGCGGGCGACAGGCTGGCCGCGGCAAGGCCAAGGAAGAGGGTGCGCAGCAGCATGGACTTTCTCACCTGCAAAGCCGGGTTCGGTCAGAACAATGGTTTGTCAGCCCCTTGCTAGGGCTTTTGTGGAGCGCTCGCTAGTGCGCCGTCATTTTGACGATGACTGGAATGGCCGCGATCATCAGCACCACCGGCAGGATGCACACAACCACGGGCACCGACATCTTGGCAGGCAGAGCGTGCGCCTTTTCCTCGGCCAACGACATACGCTTATGGCGCATGTCGTCGGAGAAGACGCGCAGCGCCCCCGACAGGCTGGTGCCGAGTTCCTTGGACTGCTGCAGCAGCGTGGCGAAGGAACGCACCTCGTCCAGGCTGAGGCGATCGGCGAGCGCCTTCAGCGCATCGTCGAGGCTGCGCCCGGCCCTCAGCTCCAGCGACACCAGCTGCAGGTTCTGGCTGAGCGCGGGATAAGTCTTGGCGAGTTCCTTGGAGACGCGCTCTATGCCTGCCTCCATGCTCATGCCGGCATCCGAGCAGACAATCATCAGGTCCATGAAATCGGGAAACCCGTTGCGGTACTCACGCCTGCGTTCCCGCACTTTCTGGCTCAGCATCAGGCCGGGCAGGAAATAACCGGCCGCGCCCGACAGGATGACGAATGTCCAGCGGCTGGCCATCGTTGCGTCCGGACTGGCCATCCAGCGGTTGAGCACAAACACACCGATTGCCGTGCCGATCATCGCGGTGAACCGGATCAGGAAGAACGTACCGACAGCGCGCGGCTCCATGTAGCCCGCCTGGATAAGCTTCATGCGCAGCCGCGCGACATTTTCCGGATCGCTCCTGGCGTAGAATTCCTGCGCCCGCTTCACCGCCTTCTCGCGCACGATGCCGGTATTCTTCTTTTGCACCGGCTCCGGTTTGGCGGCCACGGGACCGTTGTCGACCCTGAGCCGGCGCATGACCTCGTTGCGATCGCCCTTCGCCATGACAACAGGCCAGGCAACAGCGGCAGCACCCACCGCCAGCAGCAGTATGGCCACCGGCATCAATGAGGTCGGCGCAAGCGAGGCGAGGAATTCGATGAAGCCCTGCATGTCAGAACTTGAAATTCGACATCTTGAACATCATCAGATTGCCCAGCATCAGCCAGGTGATCGACGCGCCAAGCAGATACCAGGTCTTCGGCTCGCCCCAGACGTCGCTGTAGAAGCCCGGCATCAGTGCCATGATGGCGGCAAACAGCAACGCCGGCACGGCCGTCAGAATGTAGGCCGACATCCGGCCTTCTGTCGCAATGGCGCGCACCTTGCGGCGCAGCTTGCCACGCTCGCGAATCGTCGTCGCCAGGCCGTCGAGGATCTCGCGCAGATTGCCGCCCGAACTGGTCTGGATCGAGACGGCGGTGACGAACAACGGCAGATCCTCCTGGCCGACCCGGTCGAACAGCGAGTTCAACGCCGAAACCAGATCGGATCCGTAGGTCACTTCGTCGGCGATGACGCCGAACTCGCTGCCGATCGGGTCGGGCATCTCGCGCGCCACCATGGCGATCGCCACCGGCACCGGGTGGCCGGCCTTCAGGCCACGCGTGATCAGTTCCAGCGCCTCCGGCAACTGCATGCCGAACCGCTTCAGCCGGCGCTTGCGCTTGAAACGCAGCGTCAGCACCGGCAATAGCGGCATGAGCACCACGAACAGGACGAACCCCATCAGCGGCGGCAAGCCGTACCAGATGGCGACCAGGGCCATCGCCATCGCCACGCCGCAGGTGATCATCAGGAATTTCGACAGCGGCATGATCATGCCCGACTGGGTTCGCAGCGCGCGAAACCGGTCCGCCGAAAACAGCGGCGTGCCCGCGTCAAGGCCGCGCTCCTTGCGCAGTTGGACGAGCACCTGCTCCTGGCTGATCTTGTTTTCCTGCAGCCTCATGCGCCGGTTGATGGCGGTGCGCTTGTCGCTGCGGCCGGCATAAAGCAGGTAACAGGCCTCGGCGATCAGGATGCCGGTCAGCGCGGCCGCGGCATAGACGACATAGATCGCGCTCATTCCATCGAACACTTGGCTACTCCTGCGGCCGGCCGGGTTCGAAATATCGTCCGGGAAACTCGATGCCCATGGCGCGCAGGTCCTCGAGGAAGCGCGGCCGGATGCCGGTCGCCTCGTAGTGGCCCAGAATCTTGCCGTCGGCCTCCATGCCGGTGCGCACGAAGCGGAAGATCTCCTGCATCTGGATGACATCGCCTTCCATGCCGGTCACCTCGGCGACACTGGTCACCTTGCGCTTGCCGTCGGACAGGCGCGTCAGTTGGACGATCAGCTCGAGCGCGCTGGCGATCTGGCTGCGGATCGACTGCACCGTCATCGGCATGCCGGTCATGCCAAGCATCTGCTCGAGCCGCGAAATGGCGTCGCGCGGCGTGTTGGCATGGATGGTCGCCATCGACCCTTCGTGGCCGGTGTTCATTGCCTGCAGCATGTCGAAAGCCTCCTCGCCGCGGCATTCGCCGAGGATGACGCGGTCGGGGCGCATGCGCAGTGCGTTCTTGACCAGGTCGCGCTGCTTCAGCTCGCCATGGCCTTCGATGTTGGCCGGACGTGTTTCCATGCGCGCGACATGCGGCTGCTGCAGCTGGAGCTCGGCCGCGTCCTCGATGGTGATCAGCCGCTCGTCTTCCGGAATGAAGGCCGACAGTGCATTGAGCATGGTCGTCTTGCCGGTGCCGGTGCCGCCCGAAATGATCGTCGTCTTGCGGGCATGCACGGCCGCCGCCAGCACTTCGGCCATGTTCTGGGTGATGGCGCCGAATTCGACCAGTTTATGCAGGCCGAGCTTGTTCTTGGAGAATTTGCGGATCGACACCAGCGGGCCGTCGACCGCAACCGGGCGGATGGCCGCGTTGAAGCGCGAGCCGTCCAGCATGCGGGCATCGACCATCGGCTGCGATTCGTCGACGCGGCGACCGACCGCGGCGACGATCTTGTTGACGATGCGCAGGAGATGCGCCTCGTCCTTGAACGGAATGTGGACCGGCTGCAGCTTGCCTTTCTTTTCGACAAAGCAGTTCATGTGGCCGTTGATCAGGATATCGTTGATGTCGGGATCCTTGAGCAGCGGCTCGAGCGGACCGAGGCCGACCATCTCGTCGACGATGTCGTCGACCAGCGCATCAAGCTCGACGGTGTTGATCGCCATCCGCTCCTGCTTGGTCTTTTCCGAAACGAAGTCATGCACTTGCCGGCGCATCTCATCCTTCGGCAAACGCTCCAGCGCGACAAGATTGATCTCTTCGAGCAGCAGCCGGTGGATACGCACGCGCGCATCGAGCACCTTGTTGGCATTCTTTGCCAGCGCTGCTTCCGGCTTTGCCGGCAAAGCCTTTCGGCTGGTTGGTATGACGACGGCATGATGGGCGACCGGCGTCGTCTCATGCGCGCGCTGCGGACGCGCATCGCGGTTCTGCAGGGTGGAGAAGCGGCTGGTCATCCGGCTTTCCTCTTCAGCAATCCACGGCCCATGCCAAACAGCGAGCGCGATTTCGCCCGGGTCGGGACCGCTTCTTCCGGCAGGATGATCTTCTTCAGATCGTTGACGACATTGGCGTTGGGATCGATCTCGTGCAGCGGTACGCCGCGATCGACTGCTTCGCGCACCAGCCGGTAGTTGTTGGCGATGCCGCCGACGAAATGCTCGCCAAGGATTTCCTGGACGTCCGCCTGCTTGATGCCGTTATCGAACATCTTCTGTTCGAAACGGTTGACGATGACGTTCGGCTTCACTTCCTTGCCGGCCGTCTCGTAGACCGCCTGGATCAGCCGCTGGGTGTGGCGCAGGCACGGCACCGTCATTTCCGCGACGATGTAGAGCTTGTTGGAACCGAGCAGCACGGTCTCCGTCCATGGAAACCAGGTGCGGGGCATGTCGATGACGACATTGTCGAAATAGGCCGAAACGAGATCCAGCATGCGCACCACGACATCGGTCTTGAACGAGCGCATCTCGGCTGGATGCGCCGGTGCCGCCAGCACGCAAAGCCCGCTGGCATGCTTGGACAGCATCACGTCGAGCAGTTGGCGGTCGAGACGCTCGGGCTGGTTCTCGATCTCGGTGATGTCGAAACGCGGTTCGAGGTCGAGATATTCGGCACAGGCGCCCTGCTGGAAGTTGAGATCGACGACGCAGGTCGAGGC
>NZ_RZRW01000310.1:0-6986 GCF_003998745.1 Mesorhizobium sp. M7A.F.Ca.US.014.04.1.1
GCAGGAATTTCTGTGCCTTCTGCAGCAGCGCCTTCGACCTGGCATAATTGGGCGGCCGTTCGATGCCGCCGAGTTCGACGGCGCCGCCGACGCGCAGACCCGTTTCGAGCGGCGTGACGACGAAACCATGGCCGGAGAAGATCAGCATCCGCTTCACGTCGAAGGCACTCGTGGGCAAGGTGGTGTTGTAGCCGCGCTCGGTCTCCAGCGGAATGCGATCGCCGAGTTGCTTAGCCAGCAGATGCGACCAGGCGCCGGCGGCGACGACGAGGTGCCGGGCCTCTCTGGTCGTGCCGTCTGCCAACGTCAGCGTCGCTCCATCCTGATCCGCCGCGACTTGGCTGATCCGGACCAGCTCAAAGCGAGCGCCCTTGGCCTGCGCATAGGTCCACACCGCTTTGCCCAGCAGTTTCGGGTCGGCGACCGTCTTCCATCCCGGCACGAACGTGCCTTTGATGAAGCGCGGCGACAGGCCCGGCTGCAAGGCGGCCAGTTCCTCGCCCTCGACGTGGCGGAAACCGATGCCGAAACGCTTACGCGCCGCCCAGCCGGGCAGCCCGGCCTGAAATTCGGCTTCGCTTTCGTAAAGCTCGAGCGAGCCATCCTCGCGCAGCATCGACCGCGTGCCGGAGCGATCGAGCAAGCCCATCCACTCCGCCTCGGCAAGCTTCATCATGCCTGCTTGAGCGGCAAGGCTCGCCTCGTATTTCCCCGGCGCACCGGCGCGCCAGAAGCGGATCAGCCAGGGCAGAAGCGTCGGCAGGTAGGCGGGCGGGATGCTGAGCGGGCCGAGCGGATCGGCCAGCCATTTCGGCAGCTGCCGCATCATGCCCTTGTGCGCCAGCGGCAGCACGTCGGAGAAGGCGAAGGCGGCGGCATTGCCCGAGCTCGTCACCTCGCAAATGCCTGTGCGATCGAAGACGGTGACCCTGCGTCCCGCCTCAGCGAGAGAAGCAGCGGCACAGATACCGATGATGCCGCCACCGACGATGGCTATGTCCAACCCTTCTCCCCGTTCACGGGGAGAAGGCGCCCGAAGGGCGGATGAGGGGCTGCGCCCCGCTTCTGTCGACTTGGAATTTCCTTGCACGTGGGCGCTGCCCCTTATCTGGCTGCCACCATCTTCTCCCTGCGAACAGGAAGAAGAAGCCTCAGAACTGCGGCAGTGTCGGCCGCACCGCGAGCGCATCCTTGACGATCTTCTCGACGGACTTGCGGCGATCGCCAGACAGCGGCTGTCGCGGCATGCGAACGCGGTCATTTGTGTTGATCGCGAACACTTCGGCAAGCTTGATGTTTTGGACCAGATAGGTCGAGACGTCGAGATCGAGCAGCGGCCGGAACCAGCGGTAGATGCCGAGCGCCTCTTCGCGGCGACCCTGCTTCATCAGCTGGTAGATGGCGACCGTCTCGCGCGGGAACGCGGTGACCAGTCCGGCCACCCAACCGATGGCGCCGACCGACAGCGCCTCGAAGGCCAGATTGTCGACGCCGGTGAACAGGTCGTAGCGAGTGCCCAGGCGATTGATGATCTCGGTCGAACGACGGATGTCGTCGGAGGATTCCTTGATCGCGACAAAGCGCTCGTCCGACGCCAGCTCCTCCATCTGGTCGACGCTGACGTCGACGCGGTAGGCAAGCCGGTTGGAGTAGATCATGACCGGCAGGTCGCCAGCCTGCGCGACCGCGCGCAGCGCCGCGACCGTCTCTTCCGCATTGGTGTGGTAGATCGGGCTCGGCACGACCATCAGGCCGTTGGCGCCTTCCCGGCTCGCGCGCTTGGCGATGCTGGCGGCCTCGCGTGTGCCGGCCTCGTTGACCGTCAGCAGCACCGGCTTCTTGCCGGCGACCTTTTGTGCGGTCTTCAGCACCTCGATCTTCTCATCGGGCGACAGCATCGGCCCCTCGCCGAGCGATCCGCAAACGATGATGCCGTCGCAGCCAGCTTCCATCTGCAGGTTGAAGCAGCGCTCCATCTCGGCATGATCGAGGCGATCATCCGCGGTGAATTTGGTCGTGACGGCAGGAAAAACTCCGGTCCACATGATCATCTCTCCATCTGATATATCACTGGTATATCTATTAACAAACCCGCTGTCAATGCGGAATCCGTTATGATATATTCAAGATATATCAGGAGAGCGCATTTGATATCCACGGCAGCAAGCACCTCGGCGGAGCCGGCCGCGACCAGGGCCTACCATGTGCTCGAGCACATGATCGTCACGCTCGAACTGGCCCCGGCAAGCTTCGTCACCGAGGGCGCCCTGATCGACAGGCTCGGGCTTGGCAGGACACCGGTGCGCGAGGCGATCCAGCGGCTGGCCTGGGAAGGGCTGCTCGACATCAGGCCGCGCGCAGGCATCGCCATCGCCCCGCTGCATCCCGGCGACTGGCTGCGCGTGCTCGACGCGCGTCGCGGCGTCGAGGTGGTGCTGGCCCGCTCGGCCGCCCGCTTCGTCACCCGCGAGGCCGCCGACCTGTTTCACGAAGCAGCGCTTGCCATGCAGAAAGCGGTGATCTCGGGCAACGTGCTTGCCTTCATTCAGGCCGACAAGGCACTTGACGAAGCGTTGGCACTGGCTGCCGACAATCCCTTCGCCGCCCGTTTGGCCGCCCCGTTGCAGACCCACAGCCGCCGCTTCTGGTTCCGCTACAAGGCCGAGACCGGTCTTGCCGAATCCGCCGAGCACCATGTCGCGCTGATCCGCTCGATCCTTGCCGGCGACGAGGAGGCCGCGGCCAAGGATGCCAAACGCCTGATGGCGCTGCTGCGCGGCCACGCCGAAACGGCGGCGACGCGCTGAGCGTCTTTTAATCCGATGCGCTTTCGTCGCCGGTGCTTCCTCGAAGCTCGGATCACGTCCCTGGCAAGGCAGCCGCCGCCATCAACGAACCGTCCCAGCCTTCGCCCGCCGTGATGACGCAGCTCTGACCATGCGTGTCGGTGGCAAGGATCGTCCAGGTGCCCTGGTCGGAGACGAATATCTCAAGAATGACGCTCGGGTTGACCAGGCCGCGCGCAGCCTCGCTTTCGTGGAATTTTTCCCCGAGCGCTTTGATCATATCCGCACGGGCTGCGCATTGCTCCGCCATCGCCGGGACGGCGGCAAACGCGGAAACCGCCGCGAAAAATAGCGTTGCCACAAGACGGGTCATCTGACACCTCCTTGCGCCAGACGATGTCCCCGAAGCTGTCGCCAGCGCCGTTGCTTGATCTGCCGTACCTCCTTGCGGCAGGACTGCAAACCAAGACGGCAGATGCCCACTTGGTTCCATCACATTAGCGTTCACGCAGATAGGGTCGTCGCCGGACTGCAAAAAAGCCCGGGCGCGAGCGCCCGGGCCTCAAATTCAAAATCAATCTGTTGTCCGGTCAGTTCATCGTCGGGATGACGAATTCGGCACCGTCCTTGATCCCGGACGGCCAGCGCGAGGTCACCGTCTTGGTCTTGGTGTAGAAACGGAACGCGTCCGGGCCGTGCTGGTTGAGGTCGCCGAAGGAAGACGCCTTCCAACCGCCGAAGGTGTAGTAGGCGATCGGCACCGGGATCGGCACATTGATGCCGACCATGCCGACCTGGACACGGCTTGCGAAATCGCGCGCGGCATCGCCGTCACGAGTGAAGATGGCGACGCCATTGCCCATCTCGTGGTCGTTGGCGAGCTTGATCGCGCTCTCATAGGTCGGCGCGCGCACAACCGACAGCACCGGCCCAAAGATCTCTTCCTTGTAGATGCGCATGTCCGCGGTGACGTTGTCGAACAGGCAGCCGCCCATATAGTAGCCGTCTTCATAGCCCTGCATGGAGAAGCCGCGGCCGTCGACGACCAGCTTGGCGCCTTCCTTGACGCCGGTGTCGACATAGCCCTTGACCCGCTCCAGGGCTTGGCGCGTCACCAGCGGGCCGAAATCGGCGGAAGAGTCGGTCGAAGGACCGACCTTCAGGCTTTCGACGCGCGGGATCAGCTTTTCCATCAGCCGGTTGGCGGTGTCGTTGCCGACCGGGACGGCAACCGAGATCGCCATGCAGCGTTCGCCGGCCGAGCCGTAGCCGGCGCCGATCAGCGCGTCGACCGTCTGGTCCATGTCGGCATCGGGCATGATGATCATGTGGTTCTTGGCGCCGCCGAAGCACTGCACGCGCTTGCCGGCGGCCGTGCCGCGCGAATAGATGTAGTGGGCGATCG
The DNA here is from genome assembly GCF_003998745.1 of Mesorhizobium sp. M7A.F.Ca.US.014.04.1.1. NCBI lineage: Bacteria > Pseudomonadati > Pseudomonadota > Alphaproteobacteria > Hyphomicrobiales > Phyllobacteriaceae > Mesorhizobium > Mesorhizobium sp. M7A.F.Ca.US.014.04.1.1. The sequence goes on from NZ_RZRW01000310.1 coordinate 4,192, forward strand.
GCGTCGAGCCGACAAAGCCGATGGCCTTGATGTCGGGATCGTCGAGGATGGCGTCGACCACGTCCTTGTCGCCATTGACGACATTGAGGATGCCCGCCGGCAGGCCAGCTTCGAGGAACAGTTCGGCGATGCGCATCGGCACGCCCGGATCGCGCTCCGAAGGCTTCAGGATGAAGGCGTTGCCGCAGGCGATGGCCGGCGCGATCTTCCACAGCGGGATCATTGCCGGGAAGTTGAACGGCGTGATGCCGGCGACGACGCCGAGCGGCTGGCGCATCGAATAGACGTCGATGCCGGGGCCGGCGCCGTCGGTGAATTCACCCTTCATCATGTGTGGCGCGCCGATGCAGACTTCGACCACTTCGAGGCCGCGCTGGATGTCGCCCTTGGCGTCGGCGATCGTCTTGCCGTGCTCGCGCGCCAGGATGTCGGCCAGTTCGTCATAGTCGCGGGCGACCAGTTCGAGAAACTTCATCAGCACGCGCACGCGACGCTGCGGGTTGGTTGCGGCCCATTTCGGCTGCGCAGCCTTGGCGTTCTCCACCGCAGCGCGCAGTTCCGCCTGTGATGCCAGCGCCACCGTGCCGCGCACGGAGCCGTCCATCGGCTGCATGACATCCTGCTTGCGGCCGCTGGTCCCGGCGACGTGCTTGCCGCCGATGAAATGACCATAGTCGATCATGATTTCTCTCCCTTGTTTGTGATGCTGCATTGTCCGCCTTTGGCCGGCGGATGGCAACGCGACGGAGAACGCAACCGTTGTGCGGAAAGTAGATAGCGGTTGACGGACGAGCATCAATTCTCGCAAATGCGAGACCCCGTCTGATAGCAGCAGGGATTGAGAGATTGAGTTTCCACCACAGGACGCGGCGTCAGCGATTGTCATCTGGACCATCCCCATGAACTGGGATGACGTCCGCATCTTCCTTGCCGTGGCGCGTGCCGGCCAGATCCTTGGCGCCGCCAAACGGCTGGAGCTCAACCACGCCACCGTCTCACGCCGCATCGCCGCACTCGAGGATGCGCTTCGGACAAAGCTGTTTCGCCGGCTGACCACCGGCAGCGAGCTGACTCCCGCCGGCGAGCGCTTCCTCGACATTGCCGAGCGCATGGAGGGCGACATGATCGCCGCGCGCTCGACCATATCAGGCGAAGGCGACGATGTTTCCGGCACGGTGCGCATCGGCGCCCCGGACGGTTTTGGCGTTGCCTTCCTGGCCAAACGCCTTGGCGCGCTGACCGCCCTGCACCGCGAACTGACGATCCAGCTTGTGCCGGTGCCGCGCTCCTTCTCCCTGTCGCGCCGCGAGGCGGACATCGCCATCACTGTCGAGCGGCCGACCGAAGGCCGGCTGGTGGCGGGAAAGCTGGTCGACTATTCGCTCGGCCTGTTTGCCTCGCGCGCTTATGTCGATGCCAATGGTCTGCCCAAAACAGCGGCCGAACTCGGCCAGCACACCCTTATCGGCTATGTGCCGGATCTCATTGTCAGCCCTTCGCTCGACTACGCGGCCGAATTCAGCGCGGACTGGCGCACCAGTTTCGCCATCTCCTCGGCGCTCGGCCAGGCCGAAGCAGTGCGCTCGGGCGCCGGCATCGGCATCCTGCACACCTTCGTCGCCCGCTCGATGCCGGAACTCGTGCCGGTCGATGTCGTGGCACCCATCCGCCGCGCCTACTGGCTGGTCTATCACGAATCGGTCAGGCCACTGCGCCGCGTCCAGATCGTCGCCAGCTTCATCACCAAGATGGTGGAGCGGGAGCGGAACCTGTTCGTCTGAGGCATGTCGCCCAAAACTGATCTCGGTTTTGGGCGAACGACATGCATAAACTAAGACGCTAAAGCGCATCGCATGAATCCGATCAAACGCGATACGCTTTGGCCGTGCCGCCTTTTCCTTGCCACAAAACCGGCCAGTGTGGCATCAGGCGTGCGGTCGCCGGCCACGGGCAGGTCGCCGGGTGGGGAACCTTTCAGAAAGCTGGCGCGGATAGACATGCGAGCCGTTCTTGCCATCCTGCCGCTGCTTTTCGTTTCCGCTTGCGCCAATCCGTGGACGAAGGTCCCGGAGGCCGAACTGCCCAAACCGATCCGCTACGCCATGGCGCGGCCTTCGCCTTTCGTCTTCGGCAATTATTGCGGCCCCGGCACCCGCACCGGCGATCTGTCGGCCCGGCCGGTCGACCGCCTCGACGCGGCCTGCCAGACGCATGACGCCTGTTACATCGCCCGCCACAACCATTGCGACTGCGACGGCGCCCTGGTCGCCTCGGCGAAAGCGATCCGTGACGACAACGCAACGCCGCGCAAGATGCGCGGCGAGGCCGAACTGCTGATCGCCACCTTCGCCATTCCCGTCTGCAAGGTCTTCCCGCAGGGCTTCATGCCGCCGCGCGATCCGGCGCAATTGAGCGCCCTGAAGACCGGAGCGGCCGGGTGAAGGGTCGCGCATTCATCGCCGTTGTTCTGTTCGGGCTGGCTGTCCTTGCCGGCTGTGCCGGTACTGGTCGCAATGCCTGCGATCTCCTGCAAGGCCAGAGCGCTTGCGCGCGACCCGCGCTCTCCGCGGAGACAGCTGGGCCGCGGATCGCCGCCGCGCAGTTTTTCGGCGACGCCGGCACCAGCGACTACGAAAAACGCTTCCTGGCGCTGCTCGCCCGCCATCAGCTTGGCGCCATGGACCGCGCCAACGGCACCGGCCCTTTCGGCCACGACCGCCATGAGATCGCCAACAGCGATTTCCAGGCGACCTACCGGACGCTGCAAAAACTGGCCGGGCCGGTTGCCGAAACGC
>NZ_RZRW01000031.1:0-20280 GCF_003998745.1 Mesorhizobium sp. M7A.F.Ca.US.014.04.1.1
CGCATGCCGGCATCTGGGCTTTCCCCGCCGGTATGGCGGTTGCGATCCTGGTCGGCCTCCTGTGCGGGCTTGCCAACGGGCTCATCGTCACGGTCGGCAGGATCGAACCGTTTATCGCCACGCTGGGCACGATGGGGATTTTCCGGGCGCTGATAACCTATCTGACCGATGGCGGCACGATACCGATCGACAGGTCGTTGCGCGAGGCCTACCGGCCTGTCTATTTCGGCACGGTCGGCGGGATCCCGGTTCCAATCCTCATATCCGTCGCAGTCGCCGCGGTCGCATCCTTCATCCTTTACAAGATGAAATATGGGCGCAAATGTGCGGCGGTCGGCGCCAATGAGGATGTCGCCCGTTATTCCGGCATCTCGGTGATCAGGACACGGACCGTGGCCTATATCGTCCAGGGTGTCTGTGTGGCGATTGCCGCGATCTGCTACGTGCCGCGCCTGGGCGCCGCAACGCCGACAACCGGACAGCTTTGGGAACTGCAGGTCATCACCGCCGTGGTGATTGGCGGCACCGCATTGCGCGGCGGCAAGGGCCATGTGTGGGGGACAGTCGCCGGCGCCGTCATCCTGGAACTCATCGCCAATCTCATGGTGCTCTCGGACTTCGTCTCCGAATACCTCGTTGCCGCTGTTCAAGGCGTCATCATCATCATCGCCATGCTCATCCAGCGGTTTTCGAATTCGAAATAGCGCCGCGTCCGGACCACGCGGATTAACGTTCTTGTAGGTCCAAGGGAGAAGACAATGTTCAGTAGAAAATGGATTGCGGCAGCGACACTTGGCGCGCTGCTGCTGGCCGGCCAGGCCATGGCGCAAGACAAGAAGGTCATCGCGGTGTCGATACCGGCCGCTGACCACGGTTGGACAGCGGGCATCGTCTACCACGCACAAGCGGCGGCCAAGGAAATCAACGCCGCGTTCCCGAACGTCGAAGTGGTCGTGAAGACGTCGCCGTCCGCGGCGGAGCAGGTCAGCGCGCTTGAGGACCTGTCGGCCAGCCGCAAGCTGGATGCTCTGGTGATCCTGCCTTACAGCTCGGAAGAGCTGACCCAGCCGGTCAACGCTATCAAGGACATGGGCACGTTCATCACCGTCGTCGATCGGGGTCTGACTGACGCCTCCGTCCAGGATCTCTACCTCGCCGGCGACAATATCGCGGTTGGCACCAACACCGCCAAGTTCATGATCGACAAGCTTGGCGGCAAGGGCGACGTCGTTGTGTTGCGCGGCATTCCGACCGTCATCGACGACGAGCGCATCAAGGGCTTCCAGGACACGATCAAAGGCACTGATCTGAAAGTCCTCGACATCCAGTACGCGCATTGGAACAGCGACGAAGCCTTCAAGCTGATGCAGGACTATCTGGCCAAGTACCCGCATATCGATGCGGTGTGGGCCAATGACGACGACATGCTGCTTGGCGTGCTCGAGGCGGTCAAGCAGTCGGGGCGGACCGACATCAAGCTTGCGCTCGGTGGCAACGGCATGAAGGACATCGTCAAGAAAGTGATCGACGGCGACGCCATGACGCCGGTCGAGACGCCATACCCGCCGTCGATGATCAAGACCGCGATCTACATGACAGTCGCCAACCTGATCGGCCAGGCACCCGTCCGTGGCACCGTCAAGCTCGACGCGCCGTTGATCACCCAGGCCAACGCCAAGGAATATTACTTTCCGGATTCGCCATTCTGACCCTATCCGATTTCACAGAAAGGCAGGCGCAGTCTGCGCCTTGCCTAGCTCAAAACACTGAGAGGAAGAACCATGCCAGGCAAAAAGATACTGATGCTGACCGGTGAGTTCACCGAAGAATACGAAATCTTTGTCTATCAGCAAGCGATGGAAGCCGTCGGTCACACCATCCACGTGGTATGCCCGGACAAGAACGCCGGAGATCTGATCAAGACCTCGCTGCACGACTTCGAGGGCGACCAGACCTACACCGAAAAGCTCGGCCATTATGCGCTGATCAACAAGACTTTCTCGGAAGCCGAGAGGCAGCTCGATCAGTATCATGCCGTCTACTGCGCGGGCGGCCGCGGCCCGGAATACATCCGCACCGACAAGCGCGTGCAGGCGATCGTGCGCCATTTCCACGAGGCCAAGAAGCCAATCTTCACCATCTGCCACGGCGTGCAGATCCTGATCGCTGTCGACGGCGTGGTGCGCGGCAAGAAGGTCGCGGCACTCGGCGCCTGCGAGCCGGAGGTGACACTGGCGGGTGGCACCTATATCGACCTGTCGCCGACCGAGGCCTATGTGGACGGGACAATGGTTTCGGCCAAAGGTTGGACGGCGCTTGCTGCGTTCATCCGCGAATGTCTGAAGGTGCTGGGAACGGAAATCCGCCACGCATAAACTTCTGGAACCGACGCATTCGCCAAGGGATGCGTCGGTTCCCTTCAACAGCGCTTCCATATCCATCAACTCGGTCGGGATCGCGGCTTCCGAGCTACGATATAGGCGAGACACTTAAGTATTGCCGCCTGTTGCGCCGCTTTTCGTCCTGCCTGTTCCACTGGTGCTGTTCGACAGGGTCGGCGCGCGGCGTTGTTTCAGCATCCGGATAGGCCGTGTCGTCGACCGTGCGGCCCCGTCGTCCCCCCGAGGCCACCTCGCTCCGGGCTTGCTCATTCGGATTGCAAGCTGCTGACATCAGTCAACGCCTGCAACGGCGCTACGCCACCGGAAATCGGGGTGCGCTTGAGTTCAGGCCCGCGTCAGTAAATCTGGCATCGCGGATAATCCAATAATCTCCCGGCGTCCGGGGCTGGTCATCGGCCTGACGAAAAGAACGGCGTCCAGGAACGATTTCGGCCGGCTGTCGTTGCCTAACATTAGGTATCCCTTATGGACTTTGCGAAATGCCGCTGTGTCAGAATCTATGCCCTCTTGAAATGACGTTCAAATGTCCTCGCTGCGGATTGGCTTTGCTGAAACCCGGGCGCTGGTTCCAGGTTGCGTCCAAATATCGCTGCGAGGGCTGTCACAGCGAAATCCGGATTACGTATCCCGACAAGATTGCACTTTTCCAGAAGTATGCGGATTCGCAGGGCGAGGTCCATCTCCCCCAAAGCATAGCTCAGTCCTGACCAGTCGTTCAGCGGCTAGGCCACGGTCCTGCCAGGAGGGCAGGCGATCTGAAGGCTGACTTCCGGCGGTAGGGTTGCCTGTAGCATGGAACGAAATCCGTTCCCTGCGGTTGGAGTTGTCCAGCTACACGCGATTGAACCGGCCTTGCCCCACAGTCAGGAGCAGTGATGCAAACATACCTGGTGGAACAAATGGAGGGGGATGACGTGGTCGCGGCGAGTAACGTCAATGCGTCCAGCCCGTTCACGGCGGCGACTATGTCAACGGGACGCCAGGTTACCCTGCGGACTTGGGAAAACAATTGGGTTCGTGTAACGGATGAGCTTGGAGGGGAAGTGTTCGCATACTGCTTCGTTTCAAGTACTGGCAAAGCGGATAGCAGCGCGCAGCCCGACACCTCTGTAAGGTAAGGTAGTCCCGCAGCCCGGGCGGGCGCAGGCTGGCCTCTTCATCTTCGAATAATTCAAGCGATTAAGACCGTCTCACGCATCATCCGAATGATTGATGAAAAGATCATGCCGCGGAGCGATAAGCGGCAACAATCCTAGCGTGGGGCCCTTATGTCTCTGGCGCATTTAGAATCTTCGAGGGCGATTCAAACGGTGCAGGCTGACTACCAAGCGGTGGTCCCTTGCCGATGGCTAAAAGCTCCCGATCATGCTCTTGACCATGGCGGGCCTGTTCTACGTCTGCATCAACGGATGGGAACTGGCTTCGCCGACGTTCCTGTCTTTGATCACCTGAGGGAGATCGCCGGGCGTTATTCCGAAAAATTAGCCGCCAGCGACGGCACCAATCGACTGACCTATTCCGAGCTTTTTCGGGCGGTCGAGGCATTGGCCGGCTGGATTGAAGCCGTCGTTCCCGACGGAAATGCGGTTGGAATACTTCAGGCCAACTCGGTCTGGTACACCGTTGCGATGCTGGCCAGCATGGCATCCGGTCGGCCGTCAGTGCCGCTTAACGTGCGAGATCCGGACTCGCGCATCAACGAAATCGTCGCCGACGCGAGGCTCTCCGCCATAATTGGCGACAAAGGCCTCCACGGCCTTGATCTGCCCCAGCACGTTGCCTGGATCGATATGGCGCAATCATTGCAGGCAACGCCCCATCCAGCCGCACACCGTGTGGTTTCTGTCGATGCACCGGCAATCGTGCTTTATACCTCCGGCAGCACGGGCCGCCCCAAGGGGATTGTCAACAGCCAGCGGAACTTGCTGTGCCGAGTGCAGCAATATGTCGATGCGTGCCACATCAATGCACAGGATGTATTCCTGCCTCTGACCGGCCCGGCAACCATCGCCGGCTGTCGGGAAATTCTTGCCGCTCTGCTCACGGGTGCCACGTTGCAGCTTGTGGAGGTTGAAGCCGTCGGCCTGCGCGCGGTTCGCGGCCGCATGCAATCCGAAGGCGTGACGATCACCTATCTGGTGCCGGCATTGCTTCGCGCTCTCTTGGCGGATGAACCCGCGGACGCCTTTGGTTCGCTCAGAGTTGCCCGAATTGGAGGCGAGAAGGTATCTTCGGCCGACATCCGCCTCGTGCGCAAGGCTGTCCCGCCAAATTGCCTGGTGCAGATCGGCTATTCATCGACGGAAACGACGGGATCGCAGTGGTTCTTGCCGCACGATTGGCCGGAATTCGATTCTTCGGCTCCCGTCGGCTGGCTGCTTCCGGGAATCAGCTTCGCAGTGGTCGATGAAGAGGGTTACCCGGTTCAGCCCGGCAAGATCGGAGAACTGTTGATCAGAAGCCCGTATGTCGCGCTTGGACATTGGGAAAACGGGGCCGTTGTTCCGTTTGAAGTAGACCCCGACGACCAGACGCTTCGCATCTTTGCGACGGGCGATCTTGTGCAAATCGGGAGTGACGGCCTGCTGCGGATCATAGGCCGCAAAGGGCGCCAGATAAAGGTCAATGGGCGGCGCGTTGAGCCGGCCGAACTCGAACGGGTGCTGCGTGGCGCGCCGTCGGTGAAGGATGCCGTGGTTATCGTCACCCCGGCGAATGAACTGGTTGCATTCGCCGTACCGCACAGCGGAGCGGGAGCCAGTTTTTGCGACGAGCTGCGCCAACTTGCCAGGACAAAATTGCCGCCGGCGCTTTGCCCGTTGCGACTCCATGCAAGCGCCGAGATACCGCGACTGCCCAGCGGAAAGATCGATATGACAACGCTGGCTGCAATTGACCTTTCGGTTCGGGAAACCACGCCCCCACCGCAAATACCCCATGCGGGACATGAAGTTCCTGCTCATCAGATCGTACGGCGTGCCTGGACCAAGGTCCTCAAGACGCGGGTCGCCCTGGGCTGTTGGGATGAAGCGGGGGGAGATTCGCTGAAGCTGCTGCACTGCGTCATGGAAATCGAAAGCGCGATCGGGCAGGAGCTCGGATTGGAAGCCTTCACGGTTGGAATGAGCTTCGATGAGATGGTTGCAGCGGTCATTTCTGCTCAAGGAGGCGGCGAGCACGCGCCCGCTTGGAAACACGAGCCTCCGCTGCTTTTCCTTTTCCCCGGGTCGGTCGGCTATGGTCCGAGCCTTGCTTCGTTCGCATCGGCAATAAGCAAGGTCGCCAGGGTGTCTCCCATCAGATATCCGGCCCTGGGCATGATCCTGCAAGGTCAGAACACCGTCGCCGCAATGGTCGAAGCTGCAATCGATCATATCAACCGCGTACAGCCGACCGGCTGTGTTCGCCTGCTTGGTCACTCGCTCGGAGGAGCGGTTGCTTTTGAGGTTGCCGCGCGTCTGCTTGATCAAGGGCGAGCGGTAGCGTTCACGGGCATTCTGGATACCAGCCTGGTTGGCGAACGCAGCAAGCGTTGGGAGACGATTACCCGGACATTTCACCGGATCCGAACCAATCGTATATCGGCTAGTCGAGTGGCATGCCGCGCGCTTGCCAAGGTCGCGGTCAAAATGCACTGCGAATCCCGGCTTGCCAGCTTCCTCGATCGCTATGCCGAGGGTCAGTTCAACCCGACGAGCTTCAGAACCAAACTGGAACTGCAGGAAGTTCTGCGCGCGCGCGCCTTCTTCCAGTGGCTCACAGAACCCAGGCCGATACTGCCGATCACCGGCACCTTGTTCCGTTGCGCGCGGCCCGGAATGCCGCTTGCACTTGGGTGGGATCGGGCATTCGTCCATCTGGACGTCATTCCGATCGCCGGCACTCACATCGACATGGTCGTGGAGCCTCATCTGACCATCAATCGCCCGCTCATCGAAAACGCTGTGACTGAGACCTACTCTTCAATCGAGTCACAGAAACGGGAGGCAGTGTCATCGACCTGATCGGGGAATTCAGCAGCGGTGTGCTGGCGCTCGATGCCCGGCTGGAGATCGATCGCATCGTCGAGACCTTGCGCGAACAGGTTCTCGGCACACAACGGCGCCGCGGAGTGGTTGTCGGGCTCTCCGGAGGCATCGACAGTTCGGTCGTCGCAACGGTCTGCGCACGCGCGTTCGGCAGGGACAAGGTACTGGGCCTGTTCATGCCGGAGCGCGATTCATCCGGCGACTCGCTGAGGCTTGGCCGCAGCGTCGCCGGGCAGCTTGGCATCGACACAATCCTTGAAGATATCCAGCCGGCGCTCGAGGGCATCGGTGCCTACGCCCGACAGATGGAGGCCATCCGAACTGCCGTCCCTGGATATGGCGAAGGCTGGAAATGCAAGCTGGTCATGGCATCGGTGCTGGAGAGCAGCGGCCTTAATATCACGCGCCTCACCGTCGAGGATCCGGACGGAAAGATCGACACCGTGCGTCTTTCGCCGGCGGCTTACCTGCAGATCGTCGCTGCAACCAACTACAAGCAGCGGGTTCGCAAGATGACTGAATACTATCATGCGGACCGCCTCAACTATGCAGTGGCAGGCACGCCAAACCGGCTCGAATATGACCAAGGCTTCTTCGTCAAGCAGGGCGACGGCGTCGCCGACGTGATGCCGATCGTCCATCTCTACAAGACCCAGGTTTATCAGCTGGCGGAATATCTCGGGATTGACGAGGAGGTCCGAATGAGGCCGCCGACCACGGACACGTTTTCCATGGCGCAAACCCAGGAGGAGTTCTACTTCGCCTTGCCCTATCAGCTGATGGATTTGTGCCTCTACGGCATGAATCACGGAATTTCGGCCGGCGTGGTTGCCGCCGCCGCCGGCCTGACGGCCGAGCAGGTCGAGAAGGTCTATAAGGATATCGTCAGCAAACGCCGCGCCGCCCGCTACCTTCACGCACGGCCGCAGCTGTCCGCTGCGATGGACAGGGATTGACCCATGTGCGGTATCGCCGGAATTGTGGCGCTGAACGCGGCTGCGGAGCCTCCTTCACGAGCCGCGCTTCTACGAATGGCAGCCGCGCTCTCCCATCGAGGCCCGGACGAGAGCGGCGTTTACCGCGACAGGCGGGCGGGGCTGGCGCATACCCGTCTGTCGGTCATCGATCTCTCGACCGGACAGCAGCCCCTCGCCGACACCGGCGATACCACCTGGATCGTGTTCAACGGCGAGATCTTCAACTACATCGAGCTGCGTGAACAACTCACGGCGCTGGGGCATCGTTTCCGCACCCGCAGCGATACCGAGGTCATCGTGCACGCCTACCGCGCCTGGGGCGTGGCCGCGTTCGAGAGGCTAAACGGGCAGTGGGCACTCGCCATCTGGGATTCGCTGACAGGCCGCCTCGTCCTGTCGCGCGACCGGTTCGGCATCTGCCCGCTGCATTTGTGCGAACATGCTGGCCGCCTTCACTTCGCCAGCGAAGTGAAGGCCATTTTCGCAGCCGACCCGGCGATACCGCGGGCCTTCGATCCGGCGGGGATAGACCAGACTTTCACGCTGTGGACGGTCGTACCGCCGCAAGGCGTATTTCAGGGAGTGAAGGAACTTACCCCCGGCCATGTACGCATCTACGACAATGGCAGCGTTCGTGAGCACGCTTTCTGGAAACCTTGCTATCCCGAGATCGCGGACCAGGCCCATGGCACCTTCACCGGCTCACTGGACGATGCGGTGGACGAAGTGCGTAGCGCCTTGCAGGCCGCGACGGCGCTTAGAATGGTCAAGGCGGATGTGCCGGTTGGCTGCTACCTTTCCGGCGGGCTCGACAGCTCACTTGTCGCCATGCTCGGTAGGCGCTTCGCCGGCGCGCCATTCCAGACCTTCTCGTTGCGTTTTGCTGACGCCGAATATGATGAAACCCGTTACCAGCGGCTGGTTGCAAGTGCGAGCGGCGGCGAGCACCACGAGGTGATGGTTTCGCGCGGTGATATTGCCGAGGTTTTCCCAGATGTGATCCGTCACGCCGAGTGTCCGATTCTCAGGACCGCGCCGGCGCCGTTGTTCCTTCTCTCGAGGCTGGTGCGCGAACATGGCATCAAGGTCGTCCTGACCGGCGAGGGCGCCGACGAGATGTTTGCCGGCTACGACCTGTTCCGTGAAGGCAAGGTCCGCCGTTTCTGGGGGCGGCAGCCCGCATCCGCCCGACGCGCGCGACTGCTGGAACGGCTCTACCCCTATCTGAGCCGGTCGCCCGTCAAGCAGCAGGCGATGGCGCGCCAGTTCTTCGGACACGGTATCCATGCATTTGGCGCGCCCGGCTTCGCGCATGACACCCGCTGGCGCACCACCAGCGCCATCAAACGGCTGTTCTCGGCCGACATGCATGCCGAAGCGGCGCGTCACGACGTGGTGGCGGACCTGCTTGGCCACCTGCCCGAAGAGTTTCCACGATGGGGTCCTCTCGCGCAGGACCAGTATCTTGAGATCAGGACGCTGATGTCGGGCTACCTGCTCTCCTCGCAGGGTGACAGGATGCTGATGGCCCATTCTGTCGAGGGGCGCTTCCCGTTCCTGGACGACAGGCTCGTGGCGTTGGCGAATTCGCTCCCGCCCGACTACAAGCTGCGCATTCTGGATGAGAAACACGTGCTGAAGCGTGTGGCGAAATCGATCGTGCCCGCGGAAGTCGTGGCCCGCAAGAAGCAACCCTACCGGGCGCCCAACGCACTTTGCTTCACGGGCGATGGCGCACCCGCCTATGTCCGCGAAGCACTCTCCGAGACTGCCCTGCGCGCGGCGAATGTCTTTGATCCGAACTCGGTCGCGCGCCTGCTGGACAAATGCGCTGCCAAGACCGGCGATGGGGATCTGTCCAACTCGGACAACATGGCGTTGGTCGGCGTGCTGTCGACGCAGCTCCTCCATCAGCAGTTTGTCGCTAGCCGCCCATCGAGCGCGCATGCGGTCGACCTCAGGATAGACGTCGATCACCTGCACAGGGAAGAGGTGCTGGTATGATGCATGGCGCCGTACCTCTGCTGGACGATTACCTCAGCCATTCGGCCGAACGGCTCGGCGACAAGATAGCGCTGGTGTGCGGCGAGCACCGGCTCACCTATGACGAGCTTGAGACACGCTCCAGCGCGGTCGCCCGTCATCTCGTCACGTCCGGGGTCGCCCCCGGTGACCGCGTTATGATCTTCGCCGACAACACCGTCGAGACCGTGGTCAGCTTCTGGGCGGTTCTCAAGGCGAGCGCCGTTGTGTGCGTCGTCAATCCGCTCACCAAGAGCGACAAGCTGGGGTATTTGCTCAACGATTGCCTTCCGGCAGCATTGATCACCGACAAACATTTGCAGCCGGTCTTTGCTGAGCCGGCGCGTAACTGTCCGTCGCTGCGGCGGCTCATCGTCTCCGGTCAGGTGGACGACGCCGAGCTCCGGGGATTGCCGCATGCCGTGCGCTGGGATGAGGCGGCTGCCGGCCACGGCAAAGCGCCGCCCCGCCGCCGCATCGATATCGATCTCGCAGCCATCATCTACACGTCGGGCTCGACCGGCGAACCCAAAGGCGTGATGCTGACACACAGGAACATGATGACAGCCTGCACGTCTATCGCCTCGTACCTTGAGCTTGGCGAAGACGACGTGATCCTCAATGTCTTGCCCCTGGCCTTCGACTACGGCCTCTATCAGATGATAATGGCATTCCGTACCGGGGCGCGGTTGGTCCTCGAGCGCTCGTTTGCCTTCCCCGCACAGATACTTGCGATCATCGAAAGGGAGAGAGTTACAGGCTTTCCCGGCGTGCCGACCATCTTTGCCGCGCTGTCGGATCTCAGGACGCTGAAGGCAAATGATTTTGCAAGCATAAGGTATGTCACGAATACGGCGGCAGCCCTGCCGCTTAAGCACATTCGCCTGCTCCAGGAACTGTTTGCCGCCGCCCGCATCTATTCGATGTACGGCCTGACCGAATGCAAACGCTGCACCTATCTTCCGCCGGACGATCTTGCCCGAAAACCGTTGAGCGTGGGGATCGCCATCCCGAACACCGAAATGTGGATTGTCGATGAGGATGACCGAAGGGTTGGTCCCAATGTCGTCGGCCAGTTGGTCATCCGCGGGGCAACGGTCATGAAGGGCTACTGGGGTAAGCCGGAGGCTACCGCGAAGAAGCTCAAGCCAGGTCCTTTGCCCGGCGAGCAGGTTCTGTACACCGGCGACTACTGCCGAATGGACGAGGAAGGCTACCTCTATTTTGTCGGCCGCAGCGATGAGATCATAAAATCGCGGGGAGAAAAGGTGGCGCCTAGGGAAGTCGAAAACGTGCTGATGGAAATCCCGGGAGTACGGGAAGCCGCGGTTGTCGGAGTACCTGATGACCTGCTGGGGCAAGCAGTGAAAGCGTTTGTCGTCATGGAGCAAGGAACGATCATGGGCGAAAAGCAGCTGCGGATGGAATGTCAGAAGCGATTGGAAAACTTCATGATTCCGAAGTCCATCCAAATTGTGTCCAGTCTGCCGATGACGGACACGGGCAAGCTCAAGAAAATGGCGCTGTCATAAAGCAATTTACGGAAATTATTTGGATCGGAGGCCAATTCAATGCTGAGCACGAACAACAGAATTGACACCTACAGCGATCAAATCCGCGCCTTTCTGGCGTCAAACTTCTACGTAGCCGACCCGCGTGCGCTGGAAGTTGAAACGTCGTTGCTCGATCAGGGCATCATAGACTCGACTGGAGTGCTTGAAGTTATCGGATTCGTCGAGGAGACATTCGGCATCACTGTCGAGGACAGTGAACTTCTGCCGGAGAATTTCGATTCCATCCAGGGAATTGCACGTTACGTGGTCAGCAAGGAAAACTGATCGCCGGGCTACGGCTTGAGGGCGTCGTCCCAACCGGGCGCGCAAACCCATGGCGCGGCTCACGCTGGCGCTTTGGCCCGTGCACAAACCACCCTGGCTTCACCGGCTTTGTTCGCAACCGTGCGAATGCTCTCATAGGCTTTGGAACGCTCAACCAAACTCATGACCTGCCGGTCCTGGCCAAGCCCGACCTCGAAAAGCAGCATGCCACCTTGCCGCAGATAATGCTGCGCCTCCTTGATCACCCGCATATGAATGCTCAGGCCGTAAGGCCCGGCAGCGAACGCCTCACGGGGTTCAAGTTCCATCAGATGCGCGCGGTCGTTTTCGAGCCGCTTCTCCGAGATGTAAGGCGGGTTGCAGACGACCAGATCGATCGTACCTTCGAGCTCCAGACCCGAGAAGGAATTGAAGAGGTCGCCCTGTAGCACCGAAATACGTCCGGCCAGGCCAAGATGGGCAACGTTCCGGCAGGTGGTTTCGACGCAGCTGTCAGTAAGATCGCTCGCCCAGACGCGCGCGGTGGGGACCTTGTATCCAATGGCGCAGGCGAGATTGCCCGCCCCGCAGCACATGTCCACGACACGCGGTACCGGCCTGTTAAGTTCACGAAGCACATTGAGGGCGGTGCTGCCGAGCAGTTCCGTCTCCGGGCGAGGGACGAGCACGCCGGGCGCGACAACCAACTTCAGCCCCATGAAGTCGGTGCGGCCGGTGCTGTAGGCGCTGGCGACATCTATTTCACCAATCACGGCAAACCCGCTTTCTTGATTTCCCAATGTTGATTTCTCAGGCGCCCGGTCTTCATGCCATGGGCGAGCCATCAGCAACGTCGTTCCCGGCTCGGTTCACGTCCGCGCAACTACTGGATCGCCGCGCTCTGCAGTTCGCTGCTGAACCTCACCTCGATGGTGTCTCCAGGCGCAACCTCGGTGTCCTGGTCGACCGGTCGACCTCTTGACGCGTCGCCGGCCCCGCCGGTTATTGTGATCCGCGCCTGAAAGGTTTCGCCGGCGACGGGCAGTGGAAGCGCGGACGCCCCTGATGGCTGAAGCTTCTGGCTGGCTGCGTGGAGCCTTGCAGTGGTCTCGGCGAGGCGAAGGTCGGTGTCCCTCAATTCGTTCAGAAGGCCGATCCTTCTTTGATTTTCATTGCGTTCCTGCTGCCTGACGGAGTCTTCCTGCTGGCGCCGCGTTCTCATCAGTTCGACTGAGGTCTCGAGCGCCCGGCTCGACGACATCAGCACGGCACGCCTGACGTCGGCGAGCCTGCTGTTGGTCAGGTTGCCCGATTCGAACGATTTGGTGACCCGCGCAAGATCGTCCTCATCCTGTTTCACCGCGGCCGCTTCCGTCTGCTCGCGCTTGAGCAGAACCTCGACCTGAGCCTCGGCATCCTTGGCGGTCTTGTCGAGATAGCTTTGCTCCTGCTGAAAATTGTTCAGCGAAATCTTGAGGCCCTCCGCTTCCGCCTGCGCGACCGCCGATATCAATGCATTCGACAGGGGCGAGCCTTGCGGCGGTTGCATGTCAAATTCTGCCTGGTTCTGAAGTTCGGCGCGGATGCGCGCGCCATGAAAGTAGTCCCTGATGTAGTCCCCCCAGATCGACTCGTAGTCGCGTCGCAGATCAACGGGATCAGGTCCGCTTTGGCTTGCCCGAGACCGCAGGAGACTAAAACCGCCGGCGACGGCAATTGCCTGTCGGACAGTCATGAGTGGCCGGTAAGTCTGCTGCCCTGGTGTCAGCACATCGCCAGTCACATAGATCGGACGGTACTCCGCGATCACGGCCGTGACGTCGCTCGGCTTGATGACGATCATTTGCTCCCGTCCATCAGGTAGGCGCTGATGGACTATCTTGGTTGGCAGCACCGCCTCCATGCGCGTCTGCAATTCTGCCGGCGTCAGCCCGCCAACCGGGATCATCCCGAACTCGGGCAGCGCGATCGAGCCATCCATTTGCACGATCGCGCGTTGCGTTCGCTCCGCTATGGAGGCTATTCCTATCTCCACCGTATCGCCGGGCGACAGCTTATAGGCCACCGGCGCTTCAGCCGCGGCTGCGATATCCAGGGCCAGGCAACCGGCAAGGGCTGCAAAGAAAATTCGGCTAACGAAGGCCATCGATGGCAATCTCCCTTTAATTCAGGCCCGGCTGCTGCGGCCAATCGAGATGGGCGACGAATTCGTAGACCGGCCCACCAGGCACCCCCCAATTGCTCGACCAGATCACTTGCGACCCATCAGGGGAGGGTGAGGCATGTGTCTCGCTCCAATAGTCGAACGGAGCGTTTCGCGTCTGCACGATGCGTCGCACCTCCTGACGACCGTCGACACGCAGCGCGATCACTTCGCGCGTGTATGGCGCCCAGTCCGGGTGGCTCCGAACCTCATCGGGATTGCCCCCGTAACTTATAAACGCCCATTCGGGCCTGTCCAAAGCACGCAGCGACGTATGCTCGGCCTCACCGTACTTCGTGAGCGACGTGACCTTTCCATCGGACAACCGACGCTTGATCACCTGATATTTGTCCGGAGCGGATTTGCTGGTTCCGACGTAAATTTCGCTGCCATCCGCATCGAGAGTCAAATCGCCATGGCCGGGCCGATGATGATCCTTCCACGTTTGGCGCAGGGTCCCGTCGACTGCGAAAATGGCTCGCTGTTCGGTGCCGTCGACCAGATTTTGGAAACACAGGATGTTCTCTCCGAGCGGAGAAATGGTGCAGGAGCTGGTCGTTCCGGCAACCTGGGCGAGATCGATGTCCGGGTATTTCAGACGCCGGTCGATGTCGTATGCGAAGACGACAGCAGCTCCATCATTGCGGGTCGCGCGTACGGCAATGCGGTTGCCGTCACGACTAGGATTTCCCTTGGACGGGCCGAATTCGAGATCCCGATATTTCGTTGCGGCATACACTATGTCCTCACGATTGGTGCGGGGCGCCCAGGTCGATATCTTTTGACCATCGACACAGATCATCATCTCCGCGTTTCGAGGGCGCCATTCGCACTCACCCGACTTGTTGCGATGAAACAAAGGGAGGTAGGTTTTCCCGTCGAGGAAACACATGCCGTTGCAGCCGTTCATGAGGACGAGGAGGCTCTGATCCGCATTCCAGGCTTGCGCGCTCGAGTAGCGATGACTGCAATATATTTTGCCGCAGACAATTCCGCTGCCAAGCGCTCCGGGCTGAGTGATCCGAGTAAAGCGGATCCCTGTCGCCGGATCAGTTGCAGGTTTCAGATAAGCGGGCAGATCCATTGCCGGCTCCGTGCCTGCCGCACCGCTCGGCCGGTTTCCGGCTGTGTGCAGCGCCAGCAGAGCGGCCATCAACAGCAAAGCTGGTATGAGCCGCGGAAAGGTCATGTCATGTAGCTCATTTCGCGTCGGACGCGGCCTTCGCTGAGGCGCGAGCGCCACCACTCGATGGTCTTTTCCAGACCATCACGCAAGCTCGTATGTGCCCGCCATCCGACTTTACTTTCAAGGTTCGAGGAATCGGCGAGCAACGCGCGAACCTCGGAGTTTTGCGGCCGCATCCGGCTTTCATCTCGACGAACTGGTTTCCTGGTGCCACTCAACTCGAGCACCAACTCCAAAACGTCCGAGACACTGACGGCGCGCTGGCTGCCTGCATTGTAGGCATGGCCAAATTCAAGCTCGGCCGCCCCTGCCGCCACAAATGCCGCAGCAGTGTCCTCCACAAAGGTAAGGTCGCGGATAGGGCTGGTGTCGCCGACCATGATCGCCGGACAGTTCTCGTCCAGAGCCTGCCTTATGATGGTCGGCACGATGGCCCGCTCGCTCTGGCGCGGCCCGTATGTATTGAACGGTCGCAGGATGACCACCGGCACATCGAAGGACCTGGCATAGGACGCCGCCATCATGTCTGCGCCGATCTTGGATGCAGAGTAGGGGGACTGTCCCTGCAGTGGGTGGGATTCGTCGATCGGCATGGTCAGAGCGGTGCCATAAACCTCGCTCGTGGACGTATGCACAATGCGTTCGGTTTCCCAGTGGCGTGCCGCTTCGAGGACATTCACGGTGCCCAGCACATTGGTTTCCACATAGGATTGGGCAGCCGCGTAGGAGTAGGGAATCGCAATCAGCGCAGCCAGATGAAACACCGCCGCCTGGCCGCGCACGATCCGGTTGATGAACGCGCTGTCACGAACATCCCCACGAATGCATTGCAGCTGGCTTCGAACGTGGTCGGGTAAATCGTCCAGCCAGCCATGGCTGTCGAACGAGTTGTAGAGGGCCAGTGCCGTGACATCGGCGCCTTCGTGCACCAGCGCTTCCGTGAGGTGGGATCCGATAAATCCATCCGCACCCGTGACCAGGACCTTCCTGCCGTGATAGCTCACGACTGCGCACTCCTTTGATCGTGTGAGCTGACAAACTGGCGAACGAACAACGATCCATTCATGCCAAACTCTCCTCACTTTCCAACTCTATCCACTTGCCGCGGGAGGCAGGGACACGCCGAAAACCGCCCTGAAGCCTCGCATTATCCAGACGAGGTCCGATGCAATCGTGCGCCGCGGATAATAGGCGAGGTCGATCGTTGCCTTGGCCGGGAACAGGACCTCTCGATAAAACAGGAGCGGATCAAGGGATGGCGGGTAAAAACAGGCTTCGTGACGGAAGAGAACCTGGGTCGGGCCGAGCAGGCCGGGCTTCCACTGCAGGACGGCTTCATTGCCGCCGCGGAAACAATCGGCGAAGGCAAGGCTTTCCGGCCGCGGGCCGACAATTGCCATGTCTCCCGTAAAAACGTTCCACAGTTGCGGCAACTCATCAAGTTTCGTTGCCGCGAGAAAACGGCCTATCCGCGTCATGCGGCTGTCATCGTTCATGGTCAGCGCAAGGCCGAAAGGATCAGCTGTTGTCTTGAATTTGCGGAACTTGTACATGCGAAATGGTTTTGCGCCGGCACCCAGGCGCGTCTGTGCGAAAAGCACGGGCCAACCACCCTCGACAAAGAGTGCAACAGCAATCAGTAGCATCAGCGGAGCGAGTGCCATTCCCGCTGCTGCGGCGAGGATGATATCCATCGCGCGCCTGGCAATTCCATGGCTGGTGCCAGCTACGGCGGGCCGATGCATCGTCACGTCGAGTGCGTTCATGCCGCGGCTCCCGCGCGCCCGCTGCTTTCAATCGCGGTGGCCAACGCAACAACCACCGACTCGATCGCACTTGCCGTAATTTGCGGGTGTAGTGGAATCGTCAACTCCCGCTGCGCGAAATCCTCGGTCTTCGGCAGATGGATTTCAGTGAACATTTGGCGATAGAGCGTCATCTGGTGCACGGGCGTATAGTGGATTGTGGTCTGTATTCCCTTCGTTCGCAGATGGTCGATCACCGTTTGCCGGTCGACGTCATGTGGCAGGAGGACAGGCATGATGTGATAGGCCGAGGTCCGCGGTTTGCAGAACGGAACTGTCACAGCCGAGCAATAGTCTGCGATCAGACGTCGATAGAGGACGACCAATATGCGCCGGATTTCATTCCATTCCTGCAGGTTCTGAAGCTGGACCAAGCCAATAGCGGCGCGCAATTCATCCATGCGATAATTGAAACCGAGCATCGTCACATCGTATTGCGGCGTGCGGCTGTTCAGCCGCTGATGTGTGCCGCTGGTCATCCCATGTCCGCGAGCCTGGCGGATCGCTTCACGGAGCTGTGCATCCCGGGCGATTACGGCCCCACCTTCCGCGGTGGTCATGTTCTTGTTGCCGTAGAAGCTAAAGGCCGCGGCCGCACCATAAGTCCCCACCTCCTTAAGGCCGGGAGCATGCGCGGCATCCTCGACGATATGCAGTCCTCGCACACGGGCAAATCTCTGCCATTCTTCCCGGTCGGCGAGGTAGCCGGCAAAGTGGACGAGAATGACGGCCTTGGTGCGTCCGGTGCACTTGGCTTCCGCGTCGCTTAGGGACATCAGTGGCACTTCGGCCGACTCTATGTCGACGAATACCGGTGTTGCTCCTACGTAGAGCACTGCATTCGCGGTCGCCACGAAGGTCAGCGAGGGAACCAGAACTTCGTCTCCGGGACCGATCCCAAGTGCATGGAGAATGAGATGCAGGGCGGCGGTGCAAGAGCTGACGGCAACGCAATCGACCGCATCATGCACGGCCGCGAAGGCCTCTTCAAAGGCTCGTACCTGGTCCCCCATCGTCAGCCACCCACTGTCGACAACTTTGGCCAAGGCCGCCTTTTCCGGAAAGCCAAGAATAGGAGCGCTGACCAAGAGCATTACGACCTCCTCATGTTGGCGTGGTCGAGCGTTCAGCCCTCAAGCGGCCGCTGCCGAGACCTCGATCGATGCGGACTGCTCTTCCCAGGCAATGGTTTGTGCGTTTTGAAAATCTTCAACGCGTCCGATATCCAGCCAAAGCCCGTCATGTTTGTAGACGTGCACATTCGTGCCGTTTTGCATCATCTGCAGCATGAGATCGTCGAATCCGAAGGCGATGCCGTCAGGTATAAAACGAAAAACGTCTGGATTCATGCAATATATTCCCATGCTTACCAGATGGGATAGCGTCGGTTTTTCACGAAATACTTGAACGGTATTGTCGACCTCGTCGATGACGCCGAAGTCCATCTTGATGACGCGGGATGCGGTGGCTATGGTGACTGGATCCGTGTGTGTGCGGTGTGATGCCACAAACCGGCTGAGACTGAGATCGGTAAGTACGTCCCCATTGAGAACAATGAACGGCTCGTCCAGTTCCTCCCTGATCAGGGAGAGCGGGCCAATGGTGCCGAGAGGTTCCAGTTCCTGGGTGTAGCGTATCCTTAGATTCCACTGGGATCCGTCCCCGCATACGGTGCGGATCAAGTGCCCCAGATAGCCGGTCGTGACGTAGACTTCCTGAATGCCGTTCCGCCGCAGCCACTTCAAAAGCAATTCAAGAACCGGTCGAGCACCGATCGGCATGAGAGGCTTGGGCAATATGGAAGTGAAAGGCCGAAGGCGTGTTCCCATTCCACCGCACTGAATGACCGCTTTCATCTCGTCCTCCTATTGATACGACTGTCGCGGTGTGATGGGTCCAACCCACCCGGCCGGAAGGTACGCCAGTGTTGGTTTTGCCTCTCCGGAGTGCAGCGATGGTAAGTGGCGCTTAAGAAGGCGTCGTCGTGCATTTGAATGGCACTTTCCCGGCCTTTTGATTCAATATTCCAGTTGGCAGGGCATGGGGGCGGCAGGGCGATCAGAGCTGGGAACTGTTCACATGTCCGGCGCCGGCAACGACCTGCTCGGAAGGGCATCGCTACCGTTCGTACGAAAAAAACACTTCAACATCTGGCCCTGAAATGTGTGCGATTGTAAGCTATATTAGAAGGTTGAAATGTGCCGATGGGCGGCGGCGAGCGTCGACATACGGGGGATCAGCGGGCGGCTGATCTGTGTTGGGTCACCGTACAGTCCATCCAAAGGGAGGTTTCGGCAGCTAGGGACACATGCGGGCTGCCAAAAGGTGGGTGGTTCATGTATCGTATTATCATCGCCGATGATCACGGCTTGTATCGTCGTGGGCTGCGACTGGCTTTGATGGCCGGCATTCCAGACTTGGAAATATTCGAAGCGGCGTGTTTTGATACCGTCATAAGCTTGCTTGAAGATCAGGCGCCTGTTGATCTCGCCATCATCGACCTGAACATGCCGGGACTGTCCGGTCAGGACGACCTTCGCGACGTCTTACCGGCTCATCCCGACACACGGTTTGCAATTGTCTCAGGGACCGATTCACGCGCCGAGATTCTAACTGCCCTCTCGATTGGACTTCATGGCTATATCGTAAAGTCCCAAACGGACGAGGAGGTGGTCCTGGCGGTGAACGAAATCCTGGCTGGCCGCATTTACGTTCCGGCACTTCTTTCACAAAGGTCCAAGGCGTCGGTGCGCCTTCCATCCGAGGCTCCCACGCAAATGCCCCACAGGACCATCAGCGTCAACAATCTGGGCAGGCTTACGTCCAGACAGAAGGAAGTCCTCAGGTTGATGGCTGAAGGTTACTCGAACAAAGAGATTGCCCGCTCTCTTGAAATTGCAGAAGCGACGACGAAGATTCATGCGGCTGCCGTCCTGCGCGAACTTGGGGCACGAAATCGAACGGAAGCCGCGGTTTTGCTGAAGACATGGGCCGCCAGGGACATCAACTAGCGCCGATTGCTTTTGGCGGCAGCCGGACCGAATATTTCAGTCCGTGATCCAGCATCTCAAGCTTGGAAGAGTGGCCCACGATAGGCTCACCGCCGGCTCCGATAATCAACGACCCAAAACCACGCCGAGCCGAGGTGGAGACCCGGCGCTCTCCCGATTCCGACCATTCAAACACTATGTCGGCGCCGGGCTCCTGGGCCACGAATTGCCACACGACCTCGATCCGTCCTGCCGGAGTGCCGAGAGCCCCATGCTTCACGGAATTGGTCGTAAGCTCGTGAACGATCATTGCGAAGCTCTCAGCCGAACCCTCAGCCATTTTTATTTCGGGTCCACTGATCGAAATGTCATGCGTCCCCATATAGGGCTGCAATTCCTGAACGATGAGGTCACGCAGGGAAGCCGACAGGCTGCCATCGCGTGAAAGAAGCAGATGCGTCGCCTGGAGTGCGCCGATCTTTTCGATCAGTGTCTGCTTATAGCTGGCGATATCATTGTCGGGGGCACCAACCATATTCACAAGCGCCGTGATCACCGGAAACAGATTGTTGAGCCTATGGCGCTGTTCAAGCATAGCCCGCTCTCGCTTCTTCGCCGCAGCCCGCAGCAGAATGGTTATGCGCCGATCGGTGAGATCCGCGGCGACTCCTATTCGCTGTGCACGACCGTCGCGCAATTCGTCCCGTCCCCGAAGAGCAATCCAGCGGATATGTCCGCCAGTTCGCCTGATGCGGATCTCAGCGTCATAGTCGGCGCCTGATGCAAGCTCTCCCGGGGCCATCAGATTAGGCAAGTCGGCCGGGTGAACGACCGCAGTCAATTCCTGCAA